>NZ_BCPS01000012.1:0-16826 GCF_016586185.1 Paenibacillus sp. EPM92 | reverse complement strand
GTACAGGGTTTTGGAGAGTTGGGGTTAAGGAAACCAACGAATTGCTGGGCCCTTAGGGGAAGATGTTTACAAGCCTGTTTTATTGAAAGCAGTCCGCCGCGGCAGTCTGCTTTCAATCTTTTAGTAGAGAGTCGTCTTACCAAGCAAGTGTTAATATCCCACCTCCTTGTCGTATGGGTTTTTCAAAAAAAGATATCATTGCTAAATCCTTAACTGCAATTGTTTGACTCTTGTCATCGTAAGGGATTTCAACGAGATTAGATCCTACTTCTATAACGAAAATAATGATGGGCATCGTTTCGAACTGAAAAGAAACAAATTCACCGACTATCAAGTAACTTTCTCCAAGTTCGAATTGAAGCTTTTTTTGGTCATGAACAATGTATGTTTTTCTCGCAAACGCTATTCTCTTTTGCCGGACTATTGAACTGATATGTCCAATCAACGCATAATCCTGCCTTCCCCAGTCCCAGATGAAGACACCTTCTTTGCAGGCGATAAAGCGATTCTCCCCCCATGGTTTTGGTATAATTCCAATACCAATACCACATTGGTTATGATAGTCATTTTTAAGATCCTCTATACTCGTCAACTCATCTAAACCATTTAACAAAGAATAGATTCCTGCGAATCCAAATTCATCGGTATAGGTATACATTACCTCCTCTAAACCTTGTCCACAGAACTTTTTGATGTTTTCATTGATATTATTGTTTTCGAGTGTGATGATTTTGCTCATAGTATCTCTCCTTTTTGTTTGAAAAGCCGTGAGACAAATTTCCGGTACAAAAATATTTCCGATAAAGAATTCCGGCGTATTCTTCTTTTATAAATTAATCATATGTGATTGTAAGCCATGGGAAAATGCAAAAACGGTTCTACCATGTCTGAGCAGCACATTCGTTATTCCGCGTGACTATTGACATGGTCAAATATCGGGCTTAGTTTTGATTTGAGACGATTTGGAAGTAATAGAGGTCCAGTCTGACAGAGAGAGCTGTCACCAAGTAAAAAAGAGGGGCAGATGACGATACCAATAAAAAAGGAGCCACTGCGACTGTGGTATAATTTGGTAAGAAATGGACGAAAACAATTCGGCTTTGTGCCGGTTATCTAATAACATGTGGTATAGGAGGAATAACGATAAATGGTTGATATAACGAGCAGAAGTTCAATAATTAGACGAGGTGAATTAAGAAAATGTGTTGAACTCTTGGGCACTGAGTACACCTTGTTGCCATACAAAATTTATGTTTATCGGGATCGTGAGGAAGTCCAGGCAGAGATGATTAATAACCCGGATATGGATATAAAAGATTACAACTACATTCTCAACAATGTATCGTATCAACCGCCAGGTGTGTGCTTGCATGAGAAGAAGTTGATCAAACTCTTCCCGTTCAATAATGATCCCTCAAATCCGGCAATGCAAAAGCTACATTCTGTTGGGAACGCATTTCATGAACTACGTCATGCATGGCAGCAAATAAATGGTATGTATATAGAAGAGGCAGAGCAGAAACTCGATTCTGAAAATATAGAGGATTATCTAACTCGTCCATCAGAAAGAGACGCTTATGAATTTCAAGAGCAGCAGATGAACAAGAACCAAATCAAGATTAGTGATATTCTCGGGTTCCATGGTATTGGTTATAACTACACTTGCGATATTAAGGCGACCATACTGAGAATTAAAGTGGGCAAGAAAGGATAAAGCCGTCACAAGGAGTAATTTTCAACGGGAAGTGATAGTGATTGAGGAGGTCGATAGCCATGAATTCAAAGCAGATCGAAAATGAAATAAAGGATTTGAAGCAGGCAGTTGCCGACATTCAGCTTCGTATTGATAAGCTTGAGAGAAAACAATTAATATCAGATCAGCCGCCTAAACCACGTAGAGGTATCGAACGAAGGCAGGCTTCAAACAATCATTCGAAGCTATTTGAAACGAAAGTCAATATTGATAGCGGCTTTGCCGACCTCCGCGAGATGAACAGACGTGCACTTGATTTGCTCCGGCATCAATGAACATACTATACAAAGCCAGATCGGCATTATCCCCCGACCTGGCTTTTTTTGCTTCCCGTTTGCGGGAAGAGGCTCTGGTACCTATGGTATCGAGCCTTTTTTGTTGCCAATTACAAAATGCTGTTATATTGCACCGTGGATCTAACTATTATATCAAAAGCGAGAAGAGGGGCTTCGTTCCTGCGACATCTTCTAACTTCGCCTCTTCCTTCGGAAATCGGCAAAGTAAGAAGCTGTACGCTCAGTTGCACTCGCCTGAGGCGACCGTTCGGCCTTCGGCACTCACTGTGAAACTGAGCCGCAGCAACTCGCCCCTCTGGGGATTGTTGCCCCTCTACCGAGGGGGCAAGCGGCTGTAAACGAGCCGCAAAAGCATGTTGCCGCATCAATCTACACGGCAAGCGTTTCTATCAAAACGCCAAAACCATACTGACTATCTGGTGATGGTCTAATCAAAGCATTACTGCAGCCGCAACGCTAATTTTTTACAGCAAAAGGAGGTGCATTACAATGGCAAGGCGAGGCAAACCCCTCATCTCGCAATTTTTTAATCGTGATCGTTTAGCATTTACTGCTTTGGCAAAGTGTGGACACGTTAGCCATGAGCATCTTCGCTCTTGCGGATTGGTAGACAAGCGTATCCAAAATATGGTGCGAGATCGTCACTTTGAGAAAGTAGTCTACAAGCAGAACGGAAAGATCAAAGAATGTTACCAGTTAACCAAGCTTGGTCGCCAAACGGCAAGTCGTCTTTGGCAATTAGAACGAGTATATTATGCCCAAAGCCCGGCTCATGACGTTGCATTAGCGGACAAGTATTTCAGTCTCCCCGAAAACTTGCGGGATTCTTGGAAGTCAGAAAACGAGGTTAGAGGTCAATTCCAGGAGCAACTAAGGATGATGCATGAACAAGACCAAGAAATGCAAGCCAAATTATACGAGGATATGCTCATCAGAGGACTAATCTCGATGCCGGATTGCGTCTACACAAACGAAAATGGCTTAGAGATCGCTTTTGAGATTATTACGGGTAATTATAGCGAAGAAGAACTTAGAGCTAAGGAAGCTCTGGTTGAAATAATGCAATATCAATACGAAACAACCCGAATTTGAGGAGGTGCAATTTTTATGGGTGTTTCAACTGTGATTAAACAGCAAATATGTGAGCAGCATCAAGATTATTTAAAAATTGTTTACCATCTTGGCAACAAGGTAATGTTGTTAAAACAGCTTTGGAATTATGCGAAGGACTTGGGGCTTGCACGAAATTTGAACGAGTTTTACATCCAAATTGCGAAGCTTGAGCACTACGAGATTATTTGCAAAGAGCCATTCACTGCGTACAACAAGAAAACTCAGCTACAAATGCTCGTTTTGCGAAAACATGCAATCAGATTTATTGAATGCAAGCAAAGTAGCTACAACGTTGCGTCTGTACCAGTTTCTCATTCGAATGAACGAATCCTTGTGAGCATATTTAAGAATTGCTACATTCAATCAAAAATATTGCCTCGTATTCAGAACGAAAACAAGACAATCACCTTTAATAGTATAGTTGACATGCTTGATCGTGATTGCAGTACGATCTTATTGAATAAAAATGAAGGTCTTGGATACTTATGTCAGCTTGCAAGCTATCAGCGGTTCCAAAAAGAACTCAGTATTGCTGGAATAGAGTATGAAATTGAAAAGATGAGAGCTTTACATCAAAAGCGGCTCGAAGGTCTAAAGAAAGGTTCAGCTTCAAAGAGAAAAGGAAAAGGGAAGCTGAACTCTTCTTCTGATACGCCTCTGAATGAAGTGATTCGTGATTATGACAGACGCATAGATGATGTAGAGGTCAAGTTTGTTTCTCCGAAGAATTATCGAATGAGTTGCTTCTCCATCGATACGATGCTCAATTGTAATTATTACATTGCCCAAATAAAGAGCATAAAAAACAAATGGCATGTAACCGTTTTGATGTTCGACATATACAACAAGCAAAACGCATATAAAATTGCCGCAGACATTGCTTGCTTGCATCATATGCTTAGTCGATTTCTCAATATCAAGAGCGATTTCAAGCTAAAGATCGGTGTGGTCTGCTTAGACGAAGCCGCGACGAAAAGAGTTAAAGCCGATTCGGAGACTCTTGTTCGTGATTTTGTCTCCAAAGAGGTTAAAGGTATGCGGTTTGTCGCGACTCTTCGCGATTGGGGAATTGATGATGAGATGCAGAAGCAAATTGATGTGCAATTCGTTGATTATGATATCACGAATCAGTTTATGGACGGGATCAAGCATATGAATCTAATGAGGCGGTAGTTTTTGACGCGATGGCAATTGCTCGGCTATGCCCGAGAAAAGGATTGCCATTCATTACATACTTCCATGAGTAACTTGGTCTAATATACCTTCACATGGAATTCTATTTCTTTTCTGCCTGTTTCAACAGCCTGTTTGACCAGTTCTATAAGTCGCAAACGATCTGTCCTTGCCATAAACGCATCTTCGCAGTATGGGCAATAATAAATCGGAACCCCTTTGACCGTTGCGAGTTTCCCGTTTTTTCTGCCAATTTTGGTTACGTACCTTAATTCTCTCTCATTGCTGCAATTACATGTTATGGATTTTTGATCCATATCATTTACGTTTCTCTGCTCAGTTTGCGATTGTGCCACGGAATATCCAAAAAACTTTGCAAACAAATCCCCGTCACCAGTTTCCGTTGATTCATCCCTACACTCAGGAGCCGGTTCTTTCTCTTTCTGGCTCAGGACAACTCTCGCGGCTTGGTTAAATGCCAATCCCTGTCGCCTCATAACTTGAGCAACACGCTGAGAATAGTCAACAACAGAAATGAACCGCTCACGATAGAAAAGGCTGTAAAACAAGTACAAGCAAAGCCCGACTCCTACGATAGCACCAGCCGAACTGGCAAGGTTCGTTTGCAAGTCTGCCATGTAATGATTCCAGCGTTCTTTCGTTGCGTCTCCCGACACCCAACTGAGACAAATTCCGTAATACAAGACAAATATAATCGATCGAGTAAATGACCCGATCAAAAGAAAAGACCAGAACATGCCACTGGCATTCGAATAATGCTTGCGGTAAAACGCTTGAACTACCCCTCTTTTAATCAGCTGGCGAATCGTAAGGTGATAAACGACAAAACACATACCGATTGCCGCGTCCATCGTCGCCAGAAACGGGAAATAGTCTTGATTGAATGCCAGGAAGATATAAAATGGAATATGCAGTTGAAGCAGCCATCGCCACATTCCCGCCCACAAGACATCCATTTCAGGATGTGGCAATGTTTCATTTCGGTGAATTCTTTTCTCGACGATATCTTTAAACATGTCGTTCCTCTCCCTTCCTTTTTACTCGGCGGTTTTTCTTTTGGTTACGGATCAACAATCAAGGATAACAGATCCAATAAAAAAGACTGATCTACTAAAATTGCACTGTATAGGTCTTCCAGGCTTCACAGGGCATAATAACCCCTTCGATTCCTAAGAAACCTAACAAAAAAGTGCAATTCTAAATAAATCAGTCTTCAAAATGGCTTGAGAAAATGTCAATAAAAATGTTGATTTAGGCAAGATGACATAATGTGAATATACAAAATGCAGTTTTTTGTTGTCAAGGAGAAAAAGCAAAAAAATCAGGGGTCAGGGAGAAGGGAACCCAACTTTCTGACCCTTCCCTGATTCTCATCCCTGATCGACACCACAGCTGCATAACTCTTTCATCATCTTTCGTGAATAGTCCAAACGCATTAAGCTCCCTCAATTCGTAGCCTTTCCCTACCTTGTTGTGAAGGTAACTGTATCCAAATATTGGTTGACAACTCTTATTTTGAGCGGTATTATTTCATCAAAGAAAAAAGAGATGGGGAACAACAATGAACCAAATAAAAAGCTACTTAAATTACGGCTCTACACAAAACATAGTGCTTGAAAGTAACTGATTTCTTATGCTGAGTGGCCCAGAATAGAAAAACATCTGTACATTCCGTAAAATGGTTGTGCTACCAATCCACTTCGAGGAATGACAGATGCACAACCAGTATACCGATCTTTTGCTTGATTTACCAGAGGTTAAAGCGATACAAGTTTTGGAAATCGATGAACGAACGATTCATATCGAAGTCTCTCCTTGTTCGAATACCCAGGCATGCCCGATCTGTCGATCGAAAGAGTCCGTGATCCGTAGAGGTAAAAACCGGATGCGTAAAATTCGTCATCGCGATGCATTTGACAAAACCATTTATGTGCTAACCCCTGCCATCCGGATGTTCTGTAATGATTGCCAGTGTGGTTTCGTCTGGCAGTATGCCTTTGTCGGCGCTGGCAAACGGTACTCTCACGCTTTTGAAAAGCAAGCCATTCGCACGGCAACGGCGGCTACCGTCAAACAAAGCGCTGAAATTCATGAAATGCCCGCGAGCACACTCCAAACCAAGCATCAACAATGGTTGGCGGCGGAAAGCGCGCGTCTTCAGGAACGTGTGTGGCAAGATGCCGCTCATACCTCGAACCTGGTACTGGGGATAGACGATTTCGCGATCCGAAAAGGTCATACCTACAATACAGGCATCCATAATTTAAGAGGCGAAACGCTGCTTGACATTTTACCCGGCCGTACATTGGAAGAACTTCGAGCGTATGCGAGGCAGCATCCGGAGTTTTTGGCGCTGCGTCCGAGAGCCGTGGTAATGGATTTAGCACCCTATTACCATACCTGGATTCAGGAATGTTTTCCGGAAGCGATTCGGATTGCGGACCGATTTCATGTCCATCGGTATGTCACGGAAGCTGTTCAGGCCGTCCGAAAAACGGTGCAAAGCACACTGTCTCCCAGAGCGAAAGCCAATCTGAAAGCCAAGCATCGGTTGCTCAACCCGCCACAGGCATCGCTGCCTGCCCAACAGCAACAACAGTTAAAGGAAATTCTGAGTTATTCGCCTCTGTTGCAGCAGGCGCATGCTTGGAAAGAAGCGTTCAGCGAATGGTACGACTGCTCGCCGGATGCGAAAGTAGCGAACATCCGATTAGATGACTGGCTCAAACAAGGGGAACGGCTCGAACATCCGGCTGTCTCCGCTTGTTTGAAAACCATTCGGAACTGGCGTCAAGAGATCGTCAACTACCATCGTTGCCGCTGGACCAACGCTGCCGTTGAAGGCAAAAATAACCGAATGAAAGCTTTCCAGCGCAGACATTACTTCACTCGCAACCGAGTTAGGTACGTGCAGGGTCTTCTCGTTGAATGCAATCGTGCACGTTATTGCCGATAACACAAACGTTCCGAAATCCCAAGCACTAACTTTGGAATTGAGCCTTTAAAAAATTATGATTTTCTTTGTTTGTGCATCAGGTGTGCATTAATTTGTGGATAAGTGGGTTCGCCTCACAAGAAATTGAACAAGGGGTAATTAAAAATTTAAATGAAGAAGCTTCGAAAACAAACTTAAAGGTTATACTTGGAAATAAGCGTCGGTAATGCAAAAGCTTCCCCAAAAGGGAAGCTTTTGTTGTAGAGACTCATTTTAACAAGCAAGTGTAATATTCTACCTTCAAGTTGTCAAAAATCCAAACTGCTGCTTTATTTGAATCTTGTTCTCGTAGGAATTTATACCAGTGCATATCCCTATACTATACGTGAAAAGTTCCCATTCGTTTGTTGCGTTATGATAAGTGAAGATTTTTGTAATAATGGCTGCGGAATATTCTCTGTACAAAAATAATTATGATAATGGGCAACCCAAATGTATTTTGAAAGAATGTGTAAGTTTCCTTGGTGTTGTATCAGATTATCCTCAATAACTTGTTTGTGCTGTAATAACAATGCAACAGCTTCTTGATAATCACCATACTCACGTACATCATGCATTATAGCTTCCAAATAGTTTATGAACCATTTTCCATCTGTGTTATCTTGAATTAAATCTGTGCTTTGTGGAGACCAATTAGGTTCAGCATAATATTCAACATGCTGCTTAACCATTTGAACTGCTTCATCACTTAATATGATTCTTGGAAATATTGCAAATCTATTTTCAAGATCATGTGCCTCAATTATTGAAGGTCCATAAGCAAATTCATCGTCACCATAATAGTCTCCAATTGCTACCCCGCCACGGATAAAAAAGCCTTCTAATGTAAGTGCTAATTGGAAGGAAGCAAAATCAAGGAAAACGCCACCGAGTTGTAATTCACCATCTTCGTAAATTGGAAGACCAATTACAATATTATCGGTAAAAGCCTTAAAGATACCAACGTAGTCTTCGGCAGGCTTTAATTGCCTGTATTGTTCAGTCAATATTTTGTGAAGGCGTTTCAGAAGTTGATCCCCTCCACCGGTTTGGTGGGCATTCAAAACCATTTGGGAAAAACCTAAAATATCAGTGAAACAAACTACTGATGGAATCAATAAAGGATTTTGAGGGTCATATCGTTTCAGCATAAAATCCACCCTTAGTTCTGGAATATTTTTACGATTAAATAAATTATAAATGTATATTCTTTTCACAGTCAATTATTGGTTGTGATCAAAGTGGATCATGCTTCTTGAATTGAAAGCAGTCGGCTGCGGTAGGCTAACCTTGGTAACGCAAACGGAAATGTCCCAAAAGGGAAAAGTGGAATGAGCAGGTGCCCGGGGTAAGGGGATCTTAGAATAAGGTACCTGGGGAGGGAAACACCTTGGACGATCACGAACAACAACATGAGCAACCATTGGATCCGGTCGCTGAACTCAACCGAAAAATTCAAGAGTCTTTTAAGCAGTTGGGCATCAAACCGAAACAGCCCAATGATGAGGATATGCCTGACTAACCAAAAGAAAAACCGCCTCATTACTCGGCGGTTTTTCTTTTGGTTACAGATCAACAATCAAGGATTGCAGAGCCTTTAACAATTATTTTCCATTCTAAGCCATGGGAAAATGCAAAAATGGTTCTACCATGTCTGAGTTTCCCGATATTCAGATCCCTACTACCCAAACCCTTAGGACTTGATACATGAATCCGGCTCGTAACGTATGTGATGCTGAGGCGTTTGGTTCTTGGGTTATTTGCAATTTGACCACTTCAGTACACGCTATCGTTACTGGGAGTGTCCTACTATATACGACCAAAGAACACAGGTCCAGATCATAAAATCAAATTTTTTTGATTTAGCGATTGACGATGACAGAAAATGATGGTAAATTGATTTTATGAAGATTTAATCAAAAATTTTTGATAAATACTATAGGGGGGATCAGTCATGAATCATTATGTTTTTGAAATGCTCGCTAAACAAAGACAGCAGGAAATTATAAAAGTGGCACGTTTGTCTCATAAAGAAGGGTACATAACAACAAGCTTTATGGATAAGCTGAACCAGCGGTTACGTTTCCGCCAAACAAAACAAGCCGCAACTGCAGTTTGCTGCTGCTGTTAATTCAAGGCGGCTTAGCCATATGAAAATTGATATTCCGGTTACACAAGTAAATGCTGGGTCCGGTGTTTCGTTTACAAAATACGAAGCCAAATTCAAAGCCCTTGCCGATCAAAAGCGGCTGCAGATCTTGTACGAGCTTTGCCAAAGGGGTAACACTTGCGTTTGCGATCTTTCTGAAATCGTTGAAATGCAGCAGTCTAAGCTGTCGTATCACCTAAAGATTCTCCTCGATGCCGGGCTTATTACAAAAGAAACACGCGGTACTTGGAGTCATTACGAAATTAACGCAGAAGAAGTCGGCGAGCTGCTGTCCGAGAAATTGTGCTGCATCTTTAGGCCCGCTCAAGCTAAGAGCAGCGACTGCTGCTAATTTTTTTGAACTAATAATCAAATAATTTTGATTTATAAAATGGAGGCTGATATTTATGAGTGAGTGTTGCTCTTCTTCGGCACAGCTGGTGCCGATCATGCAAACAGGTTGCGGTTGCGGCGTAACGCAGCTGTTGCCGCTTGATGATAACCGAAGGCTACCGGTTGCCATTATTGGCGGGGGGCCAGTAGGGCTTGCCGCGGCTGCACATCTCGTTTCAAAGGGCGAATCGTTCGTTCTTTTTGAAGCCGCAAGCGAAGTCGCTGGAAATATTCAAAGCTGGAGCCATGTTCGCTTATTTTCTCCGTGGAAATACAACATCGATAAGGCAGCAAAAGAGCTTCTCGAGGTTCATGGCTGGAAAGCTCCAAGTGATGACGAACATCCAACAGGCGGGGAACTCGTTGAGAAGTATTTAGATCCCTTGTCTAAACTTTCGTCGATAAAGCCCAATATTCACTACAACGCAAAAGTTGTGGCCATCAGCAGAAAAGGCTTAAGTAAAGTAAAAACCTATGGCCGCGAAAAACTGCCGTTTGTTCTGCGTGTTAAAAAAGACGATAAGCAAATCGCTTTTGAAGCAAAAGCTGTAATCGACGCTTCCGGGACCTGGTCAAACCCTAATCCCTCAAATTCCGAAGGAGTCTGGACAGAGGAAGAACGCTTAGTAAATAGTCAGATCTTTTACGGTATTCCAGATGTTTTGGATAAAGACAGAGTCAGATATAGCCGCAAAAAAGTTCTTGTTGTCGGCAGCGGACACTCGGCTGTGAACGCTCTTTTAGATCTTGAACGTCTTCAGCACGAGGAGCCGGAAACAAACATCATTTGGGTGATCCGAAAGTCAAATGTTAAAGAAGTTTATGGTGGGCAAGAAAATGACGGTCTTCGCGAACGCGGCGTTTTGGGCGTTCGCCTTCAAAAGCTTGTGGAAGCCGGAAAGCTTAGGGTATATACCTCGTTTAACATCGTTAGTTTTAATAAAGACGCGGACAAAATTATCGTTACTGGGCGGTCAAACGATCAGACAATACGCATCGAAGGAATCGATGAAATCATCACCAGCACCGGATCGCGTCCTGATATCAATTTCCTTCGGGAAGTTAGAATCGATTTGGACCCAGCACTTGAAAGCGTGGACGCTCTGGCACAGCTTATTGACCCCAATATTCACAGCTGCGGAACTGTGCGTCCACATGGAGAAAGGGAGCTGCGTCAGCCTGAGCAGAACTTTTACATTGTAGGCTCAAAAAGTTATGGCAGGGCACCAACGTTTTTGCTGGCAACAGGATACGAGCAAGTCAGATCAGTGGTCGCAGCATTAACGGGCGACTTTGAAGAAGCCGAAAAGGTCGAGCTTGAGTTGCCGGAAACGGGCGTATGCAGTATCAGTAGCTCAAGTAGCAGTGTTGCTGCTGAAAGTTGCTGCGGCGGCTCCGTACCTGTGGATGTCGATGCTTGCTGTGCAGCGGACGCGAATGCAAAAACGTCCGGAAATTATGGATGTGGGTGTGGTACCGCTTTGGCTGAAACGGCCAAAAGTATTTCTAAAAATAGTTCTTGCTGCGGTTAAACCAAATGTGCCGGCGTTGCGTTTGCAATGCCGGCGTACTTTACTCAATCTACTTTTGGATTTCAGTCGGGATAACTACTTGAAAGTTTCAACTAAATATGTAATAACTATTTTAGAGGTGATTGGTAATGGAGGATCTTCGTCAACTTTTTCAACTCATCAACAGACGTTTTGGCCTGTTAAATGAAAATTGCTGCTCACTCGGAGACCAAAAGTTTTCTCTGATCCAAAGCGAAATTCTTTATGAGATCGATCGGCAACGCCAAGCTTCCATGCAACAGGTTGCTGCTTCGCTGGGGATGGAAATCACAAGGTTTAGCCACCAGATTCATACGCTAATACGCAAGGGCTTAGTGATAAAGAAGGCTTCTGAAATGGATAAAAGGGTATTTGTATTGTCACTTACTACAGAGGGGAAATTTGTGGCCACCATGATTGATGAGCGGATCAAAGAGCAACTGCAGCAGGTATTAAATTCAATGAACGACAATGACAAAGAAACAGTCTTGCGGGCCTTAACACTGCTCAACAAAAGCATGCAGATCCCCCCCTCATGTTGTACATGAAAAAGGGCATCGAGCCACTCCTTTTTTCTTAACCAATACTTGAAATTTTCAACTAATTTTAAGGAGAGAAGTTACATGAGCAAACAGGTGGACGTAATTGTTATTGGTGCAGGACAGGCAGGATTAGCCGCAGGATACCACCTTAAAAAGAGTGGACTTCAGTTTTTGATTCTGGAATCCAGCGGAGAATCTGCAGGCTCTTGGCCCAAGTATTACGACAGCTTAAAATTATTCTCGCCTGCAAGGTACTCTACTCTACCGGGCATGTCGTTTCCCGGCCCCGGAGATCGATACCCACTGCGTGATGAGGTCATTGCTTACTTGAAGGATTATGCCTTACATTTTCAGTTTCCTATTGTCTACAACAGTCATGTGTCAGCGATTCAGCAGGAGTCTGGAACATTTCGTATTATCACCATGTCAGGAGAGACGTATCAGGCACGTAACCTTATTTGTGCGACAGGCTCCTTTAGTCGCCCATTTATCCCGGAAATTGATGGACAAAACGATTTTAAGGGAAAAGTCCTACATTCATCTGAATACTTAAGGCCAGATGCGTTTCTGGATCAATCGGTTATTGTTGTCGGCCGTGGAAATTCTGCTGTGCAAATTGCAATCGAGCTCTCGGAAGTCGCAAAAACGACTTTGGCTGTACATGAGCCTGTATCACTGCTTCCACAACGTTTTTTGGGCCGTGACATTCATTTTTGGCTCAAAGTTACTGGCGTGGATTCCTTTTGGTCATTCGGCAAGGCTGCTGCAAACAGTTCTTCCGTGATGGACCTGGGAGGTTATAAGAAGCGATTGAATGCTGGCCATCCGGTACAAAAGCAAATGTTCACCGCCTTTAATTCGGATGGGGTAATTTGGCCAGATGGTTCTAATGAAAAAGCGGATGCCGTTATATTTGCTACTGGATTCCGTTCAAACCTCAATTTCTTGCAGGATATAGGTGCTTTAGACGGAAACGGAAACCCCTTACAAAAAGCTGGTATTAGCAATAATGTTCCGGGGCTTTATTTTGTAGGTCTTTCCGGTCAACGTACATTTTCTTCCGCGACGATTCGAGGGGTTGGCAGGGACGCCAGTTATGTTGTTAATCAGATCCTCCGGTAGACAAAAATACAACGAGGCAATTGATAACCTTCTTACTCCCGGCAATCGCGGGGGTATTTTTTTATAAGTGGGAAATAATATTATCCCTTGATTATATAATCCAAAAACAATATATTGAACTTAGGCTAAAAGTGAGGTGGAATAAGTGATTACTGTGAACCACATTCAAGAGATGTCAGAGCTCTTAAAAATCCTAAGCGATCAATCAAGATTATCTATGCTTGCTCTGCTTCGAGAAGGCGAGCTATGCGTGTGTGATCTCGTGGAACTGGTTGGCTTGAGTCAGCCGGGCGTCAGTCAGCACCTTAAGAAAATGAAAGCCGTAGGACTTGTGAACGAAACCCGTAAAAGCCAGTGGATTTACTATTCGCTGAATATCGACGACAAACCATACGTTAAAGCCGTGTTAGACACGATTCCATCGCTAAAAGATAAAATCGATTCGATGAAAAACAGATGTTGCTAACCAGGAGGCATTATGACAGCACTTGCGATTGTTATTTTTCTTGTGACACTTACGTTTGTGATATGGCAGCCTAAAGGGCTGAATATCGGTTATTCCGCGATGGGTGGGGCGATCTTAGCACTGATCTTTGGTGTCGTAACAATTGAAGACGTCGGAACGGTTACCGGCATTGTATGGAACGCAACGCTTGCTTTTGTTGCCATCATCCTGATATCGCTGATCTTGGACGAAATCGGCTTTTTCGAATGGGCGGCCCTGCACATGGCACGCCTTGCTAAAGGCAATGGCAAGCTCATGTTTGTGTATGTAGTTCTTTTAGGTGCAGCAGTCGCGGCATTCTTTGCAAACGATGGAGCAGCACTGATTTTGACGCCTATTGTCCTCGCCATGGTCAGGGCTCTTAAGTTTGATCAAAGGATGATCTTGCCGTTTATTATGGCGAGTGGCTTTATTGCTGATACTGCCTCATTGCCGCTTGTGGTCAGTAACCTGGTCAATATCGTTTCCGCCGATTATTTTGGCATCGGCTTTGTGGAGTACGCAAGCCGAATGATCATTCCGACGCTCTTTTCAATCGCGGCCAGCTTAATTGTTTTGTATCTGTTCTTTAAAAAAACCATCCCGGGCAATTACGATTTTACTCAGCTTAAAAAGCCCGCTGAGGCCATTAAAGACATGAGGCTGTTTAAGCTCTCTTGGATCGTGCTTGCGGTCCTGCTCATTGCTTACATGGTGAGTGAGTTCATTCAATTGCCGGTTTCCGTTATCGCTGGAGTGGTGGCTATTGTCTTTATCCTGGCTGCAAGAGGTAGCCATGCAATCCACACAGCGAAACTGATTAAAGAGGCTCCATGGGCCGTTGTCGTGTTCTCGATTGGCATGTATGTAGTTGTTTACGGACTTCGTAACGTAGGGCTTACGGACATGTTGGGTGATGTCATTCAAAAGGTTGCAGATCAAGGGCTTTACATATCTGCTGTCGGAATGGGCTTCATCGCTGCCATATTGTCCTCAATCATGAACAATATGCCCACAGTAATGATCGATGCTCTCGCCATCAACGGCACTGACACACAAGGCGTAATCAGAGAGTCGCTCATTTACGCCAACGTCATCGGCAGCGATTTGGGTCCGAAAATTACGCCGATCGGATCCCTCGCAACTCTGCTGTGGCTGCATGTGCTGGCTCGAAAAGACATCAAAATTACCTGGGGCAATTATTTTAAGACGGGTATTTTGCTCACGGTGCCAACGCTGTTTATTACACTGACTGGGCTTTATCTGTGGCTACACGTTATTCATACCGTAAGCATTAACGTCTGGTTCCTCATCGCTGCGGTTGCAGTAGCTGTTATTTTGATTGCGTTGGTCATCAAATCTATCTTGACCAGCGGCCAAGCTAAACCGGTTAAAATTTCACGCAAATAAAGGAGACCATTATCCATGGAGAAAAAACCACTGATTTACTTTTTGTGCACCGGTAACTCATGCAGAAGTCAGATTGCAGACGGATTTATGAAAGCTCTTGGCGGCGACAAGTATGAAGTCAAAAGTGCTGGCCTTGAGGCACATGGCCTTAACCCGAGAGCTGTACAGGTAATGAACGAAGCAGGCATCGATATCAGCAGCCACACTTCTGATGTCATTGATCCGGATGTTTTGAACCGTGCCGATTACGTGATTACGCTTTGCGGACATGCCGACGAGCACTGCCCGGTGATTCAAAACAAAAATGTAACCAAGTGGCACTGGGGTTTTGACGATCCCGCCAAAGCTACCGGAACAGAAGAAGAAGTGATGACGAAGTTCCGTGAAGTTCGCGATTCCATCAAGAATCGTATTGAGCAGTTCGTGAAAGAAGGTAAGTAATATGATTAAACGGATGCATGTTGCCGTTAACTGCATGGATCTACAAAAGTCGCTTGATTTTTATAAAGCATTTTTCGGTGCTGAACCGACAAAGGTCAAAGACAACTACGCCAAGTTTGAACTTGACGATCCAGCACTACATTTCTCACTCAACGTTCGTCCGTTTGAGAAAAAAGGCGTACTTAACCATCTGGGATTTCAGGTGGACGATACAGAAGAAGTACTGGCCATGGGCGAGCGGCTGCGTCAGTCGGGACTTCTGCTAATTGACGAAATGAATACAACTTGTTGCTACGCGGTTCAAGATAAAGTTTGGGTATATGATCCAGACGGCAATGCGTGGGAGATCTTTTACACCAAGGAAGACTCCGAATTTGAATCGGCGGGCGAAGTAAGCGACATGTCTCTTTGCTGTGCTCCACCAAGTCAGCCGGTAGCCATTGAGTTTGGTTCGTTTAAAAAGGAGCATTCAAATGACCGAGAAGAATTACCATTCACTGCATGAAAATAAAATCTTCATGGGTGGAGCAAAAGATGTTGAGTCGATGGTGAAAAATGAAGGCATCGAAGTCGTTGTGGATTTGCGTGAGGAATCCACCGGTTGTGCGTATCCTGAGGCAAATGTAGCGTGGATCAAGATCCCTCTTGGAGACAATGCCACTGAGAGCGAAGAAGTCCTGTACAAAAAGGCCATCGATGAAGTCGTGAATGCTTATCGCCAGGGCCAGAAAGTTGCTTTTCACTGCGGCGGCGGCAAGGGTCGTACGGGAACGGTTGCTGCAGGCACACTCATGGAACTTGGTGTAGCGAAGTCTCTCGATGAAGCAGAAGCCAAGGCAAAAAGCATTCGCAGCATTATAGATATTAAGCCGTCTCAAACAGAATCGCTTAAGAAGATATTCGGCGATTAATACAAAAGAGCCATCAATCAAGGTGGCTCTTTTGTATTTTATTCAACCAAAGATAACAGATGGAAGCTGAAAAGATCGCAAGCGAAGAACAAAAATGAAGAATGGAGATAGAAACCAAACTGGAATGCACGAGATGGACTGGTTTCAGCTTGTATTATCGCTTCGATTCTTTTTGTTTCTAATCACAAATGCTCAAGTGTTGGGCACAGTTGTTACGATACTTCTCTTTATTGTTTTTGTATTTTTTGTTTAAGAATTCTACGAACCCATTTCTTCCTGGACCACTTTTACTTGATCTTCTTGTATTCATTGCCGCGGCCTACCGATGTTTGTAAGTTTGTGGTGGCTTTCGTGGGTTATCATAATTTTAGTGATAGGAATACCATCATATTTTTCATTCCAAAAGTACAAAAAACTACAATGAGACGGTCAGACTAATCTCGGCGATAACCTAAAGCTCAGAATTTAACCTAAACCCATATTCCCTGCTTTTC
>NZ_BCPS01000011.1:0-3738 GCF_016586185.1 Paenibacillus sp. EPM92 | reverse complement strand
TGTTGTCCCGATGTAAAAAACTCGGAAAGTAGTAAAGAATGTTGGAAAGTAGTTAAGAAAGTCGGAAAGTGAACTTTTTTATCTACATCGAAGAGGGTAGCTGATGGAATATTCTAAGGCTACCCTCTTTAATTTTTGTAGAGAGAGCTGGTGAGATGTATGAATGAAATTGGATATAGAATAAAGTGTATCCGAAAAGAAAACAAACAGAACCAATCTCAATTCGCGAAAAGTATAGGGATTTCCCAAGGTAACCTGAGTGAAATTGAAAAAGGAAATAGTAACCCGTCTGCGGAAACACTAATTTCAATTAGAACCCAATATAATGTGAACCTAAACTGGTTGTTAACCGGAGTTGATTCGAATGATGGGGATACATATGACGACTATTATGAAGAAAAATTAATTGAGGTTTTTAGGAATCTTAATGATTATGATAAAAGGGAAATTATTGAGATTGCACTGTTGAAAGCGAGATTAAGAACTATTGACTAGGCTCAGTAGCGATGGCGAAGGAGTCCTGATAATACTGGTGTCCACTTTAGAAAATGGTGTTCCAAGAAATTAAAGTACTAAGACTGAAAAAATAAAGTGGCGCAGCTAAACCAACGCGCAGAATTTGGCATTGATGGTGTTGTATCAAACCACTGGATTAGAGTATACTATAATAGTATTATGATTGGAAAATTATTGTTTGGTATCCGAATAAATCCAAATGGACAGCCTTTATGTGTTACTATCGGAACAGTTAATTTTAAAGAAGCTCAGATCATTGATCCTGTTGGTATCTTAGCTCAATCAGGAGGGCAAACGGCTGAATCAAAGTCAGCAATGTCCGAATATATTCGTAATCGTAAAAATGGTTATAATAAATTTACCTATAATCCATAACAGCATTATCAAGGCACTCGCTTATGTGGGTGCTTCTTTATTTTTCCTGCCCCCCGCCCGTTCGTCTAAGTCATTCTAGAATATTTTCTTCATGGTGGTAAAAGAAAATAAACCATTAGACTAAAAAAAACTGATAATCTTACTTTTCCTAAATGTTCGAAGAAAATAAAGTTCTAGACTGAGAAAATAAAGTATTTTCTTAGTGCTTAGGTTAAGATGAGACCCCTGTTTAAGCAATACATGCTACTCGCGTATGTCCAATAATAGGTAATTGGAAATGGAATGTAATGAGGAGGACGTAGCCCAAGCGAAGGCGCGGGAAGCGTTCTTTTTATTAAACTAACTGGCAGAATAATGATTGTAAGGATGGAATTATTACAAATATATTGCATTTGTATGGTATAAATCTTAGGATGGTGAATACTCAGTGATGAATCAAGAGTTGATAAATGTGTTTAAAAATAAAGATATTGTGGCTGTTAAATCATTAATCTCTTCAGGGATCGATTTGAATTATTGAGCCCCAGGAACTGGAACATATTTAGATTACTGTTGGTGTGGATTTCGCGAATATGACTTTGAAATAGTAAAGTTGTTGATTAATAATGGAGCGGAACTTAATGATTCACATTGCCCCGCAATTGTTGGTGCAGCTAGAAGGGGGAATATTTAAGAAGTACAATTTGTACTAGACCGAGGAGCAAACATTAATGCAACATCTCATGTCGGAACAACAGCTTTATGGCAGGCTTCTTATCATCGCCAGTAACGCATAAAATGTTTCCGCTCCTGGTCCTCGCATATTTCAAGTACACATCTCTCTTGAGATAAGATGTACAGTACCTCGCGGAACTGTCCGGAAACATTCCCCTATCTTCAATTCGTTTTAGAAACCCCTTTTCCCCCAAGCAATAATAAGAGGCAAATCAAAGTAACGACTAAGATATTCCAGATACGACTCGGTTTCAGGCCAACCGAAGAAGACTTCATTTTCGGGGGGACCATCCACGCGAGAATGAAAAAGAGTTATTTTTTCCTTTGGTACATTATAGCCATAAAGCATATAGAGCAGCGCTGCCGTCGAGTCGTCACCCCCGGAAGCGGCATCGCAGTTACCGAATATTAGAACCCCGCGTTCCCCGCCTCAGCGGAAACTGCACCGAACGGCAGGTCAACAGGCAGCAGATCAAGATCCAGGCAGTCCACGGTTCCGAAGCGGAAGTCGGCGTCATCCGACGGCTGAATGGAACGGATAACCAAACCCGCTTTCAATATAGCTTCCGCCTTTTGCAGCCGTTTGATGTCCCCAATCACAAAAGGTCTGCACTTCTCATAAACAACCTGATCTGACAAAGCTTTTACAATCACTTCGGCCGGTCGGTGACTGCTCCAATCTGCCTATATCCCAGATAACCTTCACATTCCGGCCAAGCCGCGAAAACTGCATACCGGAGTCGGAAGCCCCGGTTAAGTCATCGGCAATGATGCCTAATTCGCTCATCCGTTTCTTGGCTCCTCTATTCATTTTTTCGGAAAAACAACATGGCCTCGTTGCTTTCGAATTGCTCCGCAGAAGTTCCGAGGGGTAAAAACATCTCCGGTCCAAAAGCGGCCGGAGATGTTTTTATAGCCCTTGCCATGACCCCGGGATTTATTCTCGAACCATTTTAACCGCCAATTTCATCGCAGTGATCATAGCGCCAGGATTGGCTACTCCTTTACCGGCGATGTCAAATGCCGTTCCATGGGCAGGCGTATCCAATACAACGGGAAGTCCTCCGTTTACAGTGACACCTTTATCGAATCCTATTAACTTCATCCCCGTCTGTGCCTGATCATGGTACATGGATACTAAACAGTCAAACGGGTTTTCCTTTAAACGAAGGAAAATCGTATCTGCTGGAAATGGTCCTACTACGTTAAGTCCTTCTTGTTGAGCAGCCTCAACTGCAGGAATAATTTCCTCAATCTCTTCCATTCCAATCAAACCACTGTCTCCTGCATGTGGGTTATATGCAGATACTGCAATCCTCGGGTTCGTAAAACCAGCTTTTTTGAGAATTACATTCGCGAACCGAATTACTTCCAGTACTCTTGATTTAGTAATATGTTGCGCGACTTCCTTCATGGGGATGTGGGATGTAACTCTTGTTACCCATAAATCCTCTAGGACGTTGACTTCACCGAAACCCGATTTATAGTCAAACAGCGACGCAAGTAAGTGAATGTCGTCCTCAAATTGATACCCGCCTTTATAAAGCGCGCCTTTATTTAATGGAGCGTAAACTACACCATCCAATTTCTTGTTTTGGGCGAGTCGAGTTGCGAGTGTCAAGTTATCGCCTGTTGCTTTGCCGGACTCAGCGGAAAGTTTACCTAACGGTAACGTAAGGGGATCGGTGTTTGCCGTATCTATGAGCCAAGTCGTTTCTTCATTCGGGTCGATCTGGTCTATGCTCTCAATCTTTCTGTATTGGAGCGAACAATTAGCAATTTCCGCCCCTAATCGAAAGACCCTCTCATCTCCAATTAATACCCAAGTAACGTCTTCAAATAAGTCCTGATTTTGCAGGGCTTTTGCCACCAATTCAGATCCTATACCCGTCGCATCACCGTACAGAAGCCCCATCGTAACCTTGCGATTGCCGCTCATTTAATCTCCCCATTTCGATATAATGGATGTAATTTCTCATTCGTTTTGCCTATCTGAAATCATTATATTTTTCGAAGTTTCATAATACAACACGCTAAGAAGAGAGATGTGATGCAAAATATAGCATAGTGTACTAAAATTTTATTGAAATTAAACATTAGTGACCTCCAATGGTTATGTACAAATATAAAAGT
>NZ_BCPS01000010.1:0-25913 GCF_016586185.1 Paenibacillus sp. EPM92 | reverse complement strand
TAAAAGGTTGTAATATATACTTATCCAGTAAAAATGCCGGCTTTAGAAATAAACAAAGGAGATACCATATATGTTTAAGTGTTTTGTCATAGCACCGTATGAGGGCTTTAAAGAGATGATTCTTAATATAAGAGAAAACTACCCTTTTAGAATCGATGTAGAGATTGGGAATATCCGAAGGGGTGAGGAGCTTCTTAATCATGTAGAGTATCACGGGTATGATGTCGTCATTTGCCGAGGAGCAACCTTTGAGTTATTTAAGAAGCATAGTCAAATTCCAGTTATTGAGATAGAAATTACAAGCTATGACATACTCCGCACGCTTACGATACTTAAAGGATTTAAAGGTAAAATGGGGATGATCGGTTCCGCCAACGTGCTCCAAAATGTCAAACTGATAACGGAGTTATTGGAAATAGAGGTGCTGGCGCAAACAATTGAGACTTTCGAACAATTTGAGCAAGCGGTCATGGAGGCCATTAGGCAGGGGGTTGAAGTTATTATCGGAGATGCGCTTACGGCTTCTCTGGCCGAGTCCAAAGGGATCCAAACCGTCATGATCGCATCAGGCAAGGAAGCTATTGATGGTGCCTTAAAAAAAGTTACGGACCTGTATTATTTCTATAATCAGATCGAGGATGGAAATATCAGGTTCTCATCCTTGCTGGATAAGTTAAATCAAGGGATATTTATCATTGATTCCAATAACCGTATCATCCTGATTAATAATAAAACGGAGGAATTACTTAATCTACCTAAAGAATCAATCACCCAATTAACATGGAAAGAGTGGCTAGAAAAATGGCAGTTGGACGACTTAGCCGGGCTCACGAGCCGGAAGCATCGTTTAATAAATTGGAATCAAAAATGGCTTATCCTTCAAAAATGCCCATCCTCAAAGGATGAACTTATTTTTACCTTGCAAGAGACAGAGCAAATTTTAGATCTCGAGCGAATACTGAGACGAAAGCTAAACGGTGACACCTTATTGCCGGAAGGAAAAGTAACCCTTAAACAGGTCATGAAAAAGCTGAGAGTAGCCGAGGGGGATTTGAGTAACTTAGAAGCGTGGGATCGGGCTTGCAAACCCGTTCTTATTTGTGGAGAGGCAGGCACCAATAAAGGCGTACTCGCAAAGGCTTTATATCATAACTCCCAATTTAATCGAGGCCCTTTTATTGCTTTTGACGAGCATCTCGTATCGCCACCTGAAGTAGTGGTTAACCGCCTTTTCGGGACAGAGAATCAGCAAACGGAAGGGTTAATTGAAAAGGCCCGCGAAGGAATGCTTTACATTAAAGAAATAGGTAAATTACCACTCACAGCTCAGTCGAAATTAAGCGAAATATTGCTAAATCAATCGTCCCGTTTCCGATTGGTGACTTCGAGCTCCATCGATTTACTTTCGGAAGTGCACGCTAACCGATTCCATATGGAGCTTTACTACCAATTGCGGCCGCAATGTATCTCGATTCCCTCTCTGCGCGAACGGATTGAAGACCTGGATGACATCATTCGTTGGTATCTTGCAGAAGTTAGCATGACGATAAACAAGCAAGTCATAGGCTTTAAGCCGGATGTTCTTAAAAAATTAAAGTCTTATCATTGGCCCGGTAACCTGACGGAGCTAAAACACGTCCTGTGCGAATTAATTGAAAGGGCGAATTCGATGTTCGTTACAATGGAAATTGCGAAGCCCATTCTTGATAAGCAATTCTCGATAAATCCTAGAAACCAGCTTGTCCCTGATTTAACTAAAGATATGACCCTGGAGGAAATTGAAAGACACATTATTCTCATGGTACTCGAGCAAGAGGAGTACAATCAGTCCAGAACTGCAAAACGGTTAGGCATTAACCGCGCTACTCTGTACAGAAAAATAAAAGAGCATCTACAAGGACAGACATAACGGGATGTCCCAAACTCCTTCATTCGCCTGATCGTTATTAATATCAATCAGGTGTCCACATTCGCTTGCGGTAATCTCGCGGACTGGTACCCGTAGTCCTACGAAAGCATTTGCTGAAAAAAGAAAAGGTCTCAAATCCGGATTCCTCGGCAATTCGCCCGATTGGCAGATCCGTATTCATAAGCATCCGCTTCGCCTGTTCAATACGGTATCTTGTGATGTACTCCAACGGAGTACAGTCGTACACCATTTTCATGCAGCGAGTGATGTACATCGGATGAAAGCGTAGGCTCGTTCCAAGCAGTTCGTTGCGAAACGGCTCACGGTAATGCATCCGCAAGTAGGTGACGGTTTGTTCGGCAATGCGGTAAACGGAAGACGTATGGCTGTCCGACTTGTCCTGACCCAACGCCAGAAGCAGCTGCTGGAAAGCAATCTGATGCTTCCACTGCACACTGGAACGACGCACCATGCCAAGTAACGACTCCAGCTGCTGATAAACACTGCTGTCTAGTGACAGTCGGCCAAAGCGGGGGATGAATGCAACGAACTGCGATTCTTCCGGGAAGGGCTGCGGAATAGCGGCCCCCTCTGGAACCTCTGACCATTCACCCATCGGTTGAAAATGCAGCCAGTGAAAATGGGTTTCCTCCTCACAGCCTTGTGTCGCATAATGGTATCGATCCGGGCGAAGCAGCAGGAAGGTACCGGCCTCTAAACGCCACTGGCGTTCTTCTTCTCCAATATATAAGCAACCGCGAGTTACCACGAGCAAATCAAACACGCCAATGGAATGACGGCTGGGATGTCGCTGTCCCCTTTCATACACATCTTCTCCACAAATTAGAAAGTGCGGCAAAGGCGGACATACCAATTGAAATGAGTTCATGTGAGCAGGCCCCTTCTTCATCGGAACGTTAGCATTATTCTACTTCGCCCCTCATCGTAACCTTTATTATCTTGATTGTAAATCCAGCTCGTTGGTTTAAATCGGACTAAAAATAGTTGGGAATGTAGTTTTTTGACACTCCTAGCATCCACTACAATGTGGGGGACATGATTTCAATATTCTTGGGAGGATGGGATGGCATGATGTTAAAACAACCGATTTTTACCCCTTTGCCGCTGGGGAGTATCAAACCATCTGGGTGGATTCGCAACCAATTGAACATACAGGCAGATGGACTAACTGGACATTTGGAGGAGCATTGGGAAGACGTCGGTTCAGACAATGGATGGTTGGGCGGCAAAGGAGAAAGCTGGGAGCGTGGTCCTTACTATGTAGACGGGCTTCTTCCGCTCGCCTACTTACTGGAAGATGAGACACTCATCCGCAAAGCCATGAAGTGGGTGGAATGGGCGTTATCCAGTCAAAGGGAAGACGGCATGTTTGGCCCCAATCACATCACGACCGTTAATAATGATGTGAATAAACGACATGACTGGTGGCATTTTACCATTATGCTGAAGGTACTGACCCAGCATCAAGAAGCCAGCGGTGATGAGCGGGTCATTCCATTCTTAACGCGGTTTTTCCGGTATCTTGACGGGGTGATCGAGCAGATGCCTCTAGAGGGTTGGGCACAAGCACGCGGAGCAGATTTGATGCTGTCCATACTCTGGTTGCATCAACGGACAAATGAAGAGTTCCTGCTTCAGATTGCAGATAAAATAAGAAAGCAAACGTTGGATTGGCCAGGCATCTTCAATGACTTCCCATTTTGGCGAAAATATGAAGGGAAGTTCGATCATCGCACACATGTAGTGAATGTGGCTATGGCACTGAAAACGCCGGCGTTGTTCTATCGGTTGACCGGACAGGAGGAACACCGGGAGGCTGTGTACAGAGGACTGGAAAGCCTAATGAAGTATCATGGGCAAGCCCACGGGATGTTCTCCGGCGATGAGTGGTTATCCGGTACCCATCCAAGCCAGGGGGTCGAACTATGCGCCGTGGTTGAGTACATGTTCAGCTTGGAGCATGTTGCCAGCATCCTTGGGGACGGGAGATTCGGAGACACCTTGGAGAAAGTTGCCTATAACGCTCTGCCGGCTACGATCTCGGCGGATTGGACTTCACATCAATACGATCAGCAGGTGAATCAGGTTGTGTGTAATGTGGCCAAACGTAACTGGGTGAATCGGGATGATGCCAATACGTTCGGACTAGCCCCGAATTTCGGATGCTGCACAGCAAATATGCATCAAGGCTGGCCCAAGCTTGTGTCTCATCTTTGGATGTCCACACAGGATGGCGGGATTGCTGCTGTTGCTTACGCACCGTGCTTCGTTCGTACAACGACGGGTAGCGGCAAGCAAATCACTGCTGAGGTGATCACCGATTATCCCTTTAAAGAAAGCATTCACATCCGGCTTTCGCTGCAGGGCAGCGAGACATTCCCGCTTTACCTGCGGGTTCCAGCTTGGTGCCAAGGTGCCGTCCTGAAGATCAACGGAAGCAGTCAAACGTTCACCACGAAGGATGGTTATGCACGCATCGAACGCGAATGGGGTGACGGCGACGAGATTGACTTGTCGCTTCCGATGGAAGTAAAGCAATCTCGCCGCAGCAACTTCGCGGCAAGCGTGGAAAGAGGGCCTTTGGTGTACGTGCTGCCTATTACCGAAAGCTGGACTTGCATGCGCAACCGGGAACGTTTCAGTGATTGGGAGGTATATCCAGCTTCTCCTTGGAAATACGGTCTAATTGACGGGACGGACACACGTATCACCATCAGTGAAGATGAAATACCTTATCAACCCTATCAGGCATCCAATGCCCCGGTGCGCGTAATACTAAAAGGACAACTGCTGCCCAATTGGGGCTTTGACATGCATTCCGCGGCAACGCCGCCGATGCAGCCAAAGCTGGATCCGACGCAGCCAGTCGTAGATCTGGAGTTGGTCCCTTATGGCAGTGCCCGTTTACGTATTGGTGAATTCCCGGTAGTGCAAAAGTAACGCGAACACAATAATTACTATACAAAAATCCGCAAGCTCGACCTCGGTCGATGCTTGCGGATTTTTTGAGTTATTCTCTAATTTCCGCCTTTATATCTGAATTGCTGTCTAAATTTGTGGGGGGTAATTTTTTCGGCTTTGCAAAAGCATTTCGTGAAGTAGGAGCTGCTGTGAAAGCCGACTTCCTCGGCAATGCGCCCAATCGGTAAATCGGTATTAAGCAGTAAAATTTTCGATTGGTCGAGCCGAACAATCGTTAAATATTCCACAGGTGTGCAACCGTACACTTTTTTCATACAGCGCGTGATGTAGGAGGGATGAAAGTTAAAAATTTTCCCGAGCTGTTCGTAAGTAATTTGCTCTGGGGAATTTTGCCGTAAATATCGGGCCGTATCATCGGCCAATCTACTGACGGCGGAGGATAAAGGCTCTTGTTCAATATGAAGATCAAAGAACAGCTTTTGAAAAATGGTTTGCTCTTCCCAACGGGACGAATAAGCAGGCTGGCCCTTTAATGTGAGTAGATTGCGTATTTGCTCGTAAGCATTGGTCGGATTTAGCAATTTCCAATATCGGGGTATCGAAACATTAAAAGAAAGCATGAAATGGCTTTGCACACCTAAGAAGCCGCGATTCTGCTCTTGTATTTCGATCCATTTGCCGATGCTTTGAAAATGAAGCCAATAAAAATGGGTTTCTTCATCACATGGATTCAACTGAAAATGATAACCATCGGGCCGCAAAATTAGACATTCACCCGGTCCCGTCCTCCACTGTGTATCACTTTCCATCATCAGTAGGCTTCCACGAGTGACGAAAATCATATCGAACACACCGATGTTTGAACGTTCGGCATGGCTTCTTCCAATCGCATAAGTAGCTTCCCCACAAGCGACGAAATGAGGTAACGGTGGTGATTCAAAATGGAAATAACTCAAGTCTATCACCTAAATTATATTGTGTCATATTGTGCTAAAATTGGGTCAACATTATACTGTTTCACATTCACTATTATTAATATACTTGAAATTGTTAGCATTAGTAAACTAAGGAGCAGAATCAAAGGGGGGAGTTATCGTTAGTTTTCCTCATTTTAGGAGTGTAAACGCTAACCTTGTAGTTATCGAGCTGAAAAGGGTGTGTCAGTTTTTACCGAAGATAATAAGTTGAAATTTGTAAATCGTCTTCTTATATAAAACTCGGATTATCGTATTGATGTTTTTGGAGTGCAATGGTAGTATCAGCCTATTATCAAAAACTGATACCATATCGAGTCGGAGAGTGCATCTCCGCTTCTAAATATGTACAATGTGCAAGAACTGTGGTAAAACGTCCTTTAAGATATTGCTTGATGTGAGCGGTAAGAGATTCGCACACAAGAAAATACGATCTTCGATATACTTGAGAACTGCAATAAGGAGACGCTCTTAAAGTACTTATGTAAGCGGTTGCTAATCGAATCGGCAGGGATGTAATTGAAGCGGGGAGCTTTTAGATCCTTTTCAACAAGCAAATCCAAATGCCCAAAAGATATATCAATGGAGGTTTTATGTATGCAAAAAAAACTAGTGAATGCAGCACTGCTTGCCAGCTTGTTCGTACTCGCTTTGACCGGTTGCTCCGGACAACCGGCCGCAACGAATGGTGGGGAAAAGGTGAATGACGGAGCGAAAGCTGCTCCGGATTCAGGTGGAGCCAAAAAAGTCGTAACGATGTGGACTCGTGAGAATGGCGCCCGGTTATTAGAAGCAGCAGTTAAAAAATACAACGAGGAAAATAAAAGCGTAGAAATCAAAGTCACATCGATTCCTACCGAGAGCTTTAATCAGCAATTTACCGCTGCGTTATCGTCCAATTCGGTTCCGGATATCGTATCCGTTGATCTTGTTCTGGCTCCCTATTACTCATCAATTGGTGCGTTCAAAGATATCACACAGCAGTATAATGGTCTAAGCTTTAAGGACCAGCTTAGCAAGAGTATGCTGAACCAGGGACAGAAGGATGGCAAACAGTTCGCTTTACCGTTTAACGCAGACGTCTCTGCTTTTATTTACAACAAGGCACATTTCCGGGATGCAGGACTTGATCCGGAAAAACCGCCGGTTACCTGGAAGGAGCTTCAAGAGTACTCGAAAAAATTAACGAATAAAGACCGTTTTGGATACGTGTATGGCGGTGGTACTGCCGGTACACTCATGTTTACTTTCATGCCTTACGTTTGGGGCAACGGTGGGGAGTTCCTCAACAAAGATGGTACCAAGGCGATGGTGAATTCGTCTCAAGCGATCGAAGCGCTGCAATTTTTATCGGACCTTACCAATAAGGATAAAGTGGTTCCTCCTGGATCGCCGACCTATACGTCCCAACAAGCCTTTGACGCCTTCACGTCTGGCAAGGCGAGCATGATGGTCAATGGTAACTTCCGAGTGTCTGATTTGAATCTGAAGTTTTCCAATATCGAGTACGGTGTCGGAATGATCCCGAAAAATGAGGGCAAAGGCCACGCTTCCTTCGGTGGAGGAGAGCTTATCGCAATCACGTCCGGTTCAAAACAGCTGCCAGAAGCGTGGAAATTTATCGAGTTCGCGTTGTCCAAAGAAGTTCAGGTCGAGACGTTCGCGAAAAATGGATCTATTCCGGTACGCAAGGACTTCTACAACAATCCTTATTTCGATAAAGAACCGAAGTATAAGATGTTCGCACAGTCACTTGATGTGGCGGTAACGCCTTTTACCACGAAGTACAATGAACTATATGATCCGATTCTCAGTAACGTTCAATCGGCGCTTCTAGGTAAAACACCAGCTAAAGATGCGTTCACGAAAGCCGCTGCAGACATGGACGCCATCCTGCAAAAGAAATAAAACATAATGCAACGGAATGGGGAGAGACCTCCCCTTTCCTTGCTGTGGAGGACACATGACTAAAATCCGCATCAAACCAGTCCATCTGCTATTCGTACTTCCTGCTGTTTTGTTGAATCTGATCTTTTTTATTTATCCACTAATCCGTTCCCTCATCATGTCCTTTTATAACTGGCCGGTGCTGGGGGAAAAAACGTTTATTGGTTTGGATAATTACATCGATTTGTTCAAGGATAAAACTTACTGGAGTACCTTATGGTTCACCCTGAAGTATACGCTTATGGTAACTCCGCTCATCTTTATTGTTGCTTTTGGCCTAGCGCTCCTTATAAATAAACGATTGCCGGGAATTATCTTCTTTCGTTCCGTTTATTTCACACCCGTCGTGATTTCTATGGTGTCCTCCAGCTTGGTTTGGCTATGGATATACAATGACTTATATGGTCTGCTGAACTACTATTTGCTGGAGTGGGGCTTGATTCAGCAGCCTATTGTTTGGATGGGCGATGCAAGCACATCGTTGCCGGCTATCGTGCTTATGATCGCATGGAAAACCTCGGGCTTTACGATGATCATATTGCTCGCTGGACTGCAATCTATACCTCAGGACATTTATGAGGCTGCTAATGTGGACGGCGCACGCCGCTGGCAAGTGCTTCGGTATATTACCCTTCCCTTGCTGCGTCCTTCGTTCGCCTTAGCTTTGATATTATCGGTAATCGGTTCGGTGCTTGCTTTCGAGCAGTTTGTTATCATGACTCAAGGCGGGCCTTCTAACACGACGACAACCGTCGTTCACTTGATTTATAAAACGTCATTCAAATATTTCCATCTGGGATATGGCTCGGTGATGACCTTCGTTCTGCTCTTTATCCTAATTATATTAAGTTTAATTCAAATGCGTATACTGCGGAATCCGGTAAATTATTAAAGGTGGGACTTTATGGCTTTGATTCGTTTTCTCGATACATTGAAGCGGCACAAATTCAAATACTTATTCAATATCGTACTTTCTGTCTTATTTCTTCTTCCGTTCGCGTGGACGCTAAGCACATCGCTGAAGAAGTCAAAGGAAATTATTAAAACTCCTCCGGAATGGATCCCGTCCTCGATCACCTTTGAGCATTATCAGGAAATCTGGGGCATGAACAACGGCTTGTTTCAAACGTATTTGTTCAACACAATCGTACTGACAATCATTTCAGTGTTGCTCATCGTTTTGGTTGGTGGGCTCGCAGGGTATGGGTTTTCCAAGCTTGAGATCCCTTTCAGCAAAATATTTCTTTTGTTGATTCTAATAGCGCTCATGATTCCGTTTCAGACGCTGTTAATTCCGCTGTTTTCCATAATGAAGAGCCTCAATCTGCTAAATACCTATCTTGCTCTCATTATCATTTATGTCACCTTCCATCTTCCGGTGGCGGTATTTATGATGCTTAATTCGTTCGACGCTGTGCCGGACGCCATACGTGAATCCGCATTGATCGACGGGGCAGGGGAATTCCAAATCTTTTTTAAGCTGATGATTCCACTCGCTTGGCCGGGGCTTGCAACGGTAGCGATACATTCTGCCTACACAACATGGAACGATTATATTGTCGCGCTGGTATTCACGACAACGGATGATATGCGAACCCTGAACATAGGGTTGACGAATATGGCTATTGGCCAGTACGGCAACGATTGGGGACTGCTAACTTCAGGTTCCATCATCAACTTTTTGCCAATGATCATTTTGTTTGTGTTTCTCCAGCGGTTTTTCATCAGCGGCCTAACGAACGGTGCTGTCAAGTAAAAAGCTGCCATTTAATATTGAGGGGATGACAATAATTGCAATTTTTTAGTTTTGATTTCAGAGATCCGATTTACAATTTCGACGGATGGAAACTTAGTTTTCAAATTATTACACTCGAAAACACTTATGGCTTAAATCCAGAAAAAACACAGTTTACGCAAGAGGACGGCTCTTGGAAGCTGGTTTGTGAGGAGCTAAGCTTCGCCGGTCAGCAGCAGCAGAAACCAGGCCGCTTCACACTCCAAGCGGTTACTAATGATCAAGGGCAGTTGGTGTTAAAAATATCGGCAGAGGCCTCTCATAAAATCCGTTGTGTGAAGGTGCTTGTGCGTGAATTGGATGCCATAGCGGTGTACAATGCAAGCACCGAAAAAGAAGATGTCGTGGGTGCTGCTGGGGATATTTATCATTACCCGTATAATTGGATTCATCGTGAGAATAACTTGAAGATTCCTGCATTTTTTGTGCGTGAGATCGATAAGGATGGCTGCTTGGCGTTTCAATGCCAAGATCATAAAGTGAGGGACAAGCGGTTTGCGGTTTATCCAGAAAAAATGGGTGCAAACACAGGTACCTATACGGTCGAATTGATTCACGAAGAGTCCGCAAGCAAATTTGACGATAAAATCGACGTTCCAGCCTGGGTGCTTGGCCGCAATGTAGAGCCAACAGCATTCCTCAACCAATATCTTGAGTTTGCCGAGTCTCCAAACGGTATCGGCTTAATACCTTGGAAGGACAGAACCGATATGCCGTCCTGGGCGAAGCAAATCTCGCTTTGTCTCACGCTGCATGGAATGCATTGGTCCGGTTACATATTCAACACATACGATCAAATGCTGGAGATTATCCGCTATGCCGCAGAGCGTACAGATGGCAAAAATATTTTGGCCTATTTACCAGGTTGGGAAGGTCGGTATTACTGGCAATACGGGGATTATCGTCCGGATCCGCTCCTTGGTGGGGAGGAAGGATTCCAGCGTTTATGCGAGGAATCACGAAAGCTGGGGGTCCATATCATGCCGATGTTCGGGGCCAACTGCGTGAATGCTTGGTTCTCTAATTTCCCGCAGTACGGGACAGATGCCAATATGAAAACGGCTTCGCGAAACCAATATCATGGCAACGTACCGGATTGGGATTTGAGCCGATCTCACGATACCGGATGGCAGGCTTGGCTCAATCCGGGAGCTCCCTCCTGGCAAACAGAGTTGACTCGGCAGGTCACTCGTCTGATGGATCGATATGGCTTCGATTCCGTCTTCCTGGATACCGCCCATCACTGGGTGAACGATCCGGATTTCGATGTATGTCAGGGACTCAAGGGCTTGAAAAATGCAATTGTGAAGGATAGACCGGATGTCTTGGTCACCGCCGAGAATTGGTACGACGGCTTGCTTACAATATTCCCCACGTTCCAAAGTCGACCATTTCTGAAAAACCCTAGCTGGGTAGGGCGATACGCGAGAATGGTCGCCCATCTGCTCGAAGCCGAACCAAGCCGGGGCAGCACTGGGGTGCATGAACTGGGATACTGCCAGTACGAGCCGAGGCAGCTTAAGGAAGAATATATTCCGACGATTGCCTTCGTCGACGGTACGTTCGAACAAGCTAAGGCTGAATTTGATAAGGTCATAGACATGGCAAATCACTACAAAAGGATGTTCTTGTAATTTATTAAGTAACAAGGTAAGGCTACCGCTGCACAAACGAAGATATGATGATCATTGAGAGACTTCTAGCAGAAGAGGCAGCAGGTAGGATTTCTTCAATGTAAAAGGTTATAAGACGCATAAATGAAAAAATGCGTGGTATTCTATTCCATATGAGAGGGGGTTGTGGTATATTTAACTAAGAATCTTGTTTTAACCTTACGTGAAGTCAAATGCCCTAGTGGCGGAATTTATGAGAACAGGTGTAGTCTGCTTGTTTCCAAGGATTCCCTCTGCTGGGTTTTTTTTGCGTAGGAAATCATATGCGAGGGAGGAGATTCTATTGGATCAAAAGGGTACTCAGCGCGCAAGTAGGTAATCGAACGGTTATCTATGCTGCAGCAAATGTAATCCCATATTGAATGAACAAGGAGCGGGTCTTGATTGCCGGTTCTATTTTTTTTATGTCTAGGAGGAATGCCAGATGGCAAAACGTTTGATAAAGAATACATGCGAGAAATGCCCCCTGATGAGAAAAAAACGCGGTAGCTGCCGATTTCCTGCGGATCGAGCGAAGTCATGCCTTTGCAAGCGTCCATCAAAGCCGCGCCTGCTGCCGTTCGCTCCGTATAGGTAAAATCCTTGATAACCATTCCGGGAAACTTCGATTCCTCCGATTCCTCCTGTACATTCGCTTTGGATCGTAAAAACAAAGCGGCATCCTGCTCATAGCCGACAATCCGTTCCTCCGTGGACTTGATTTGCTGCGGCAACATTTTGAGCAGCCGATCCTCCAGCGCGTAGCGTTGGCTCAAGTGGTTCGCTTTAAGCAGCTTGAGTTTCGACACTTGAATGTCCAAGTCCATCTTCTCCTTGATGTACGGATTGCCGGTCGCCAGCGCCTTGACCTCGGCATAAGAGAGGGCCGTCTCGTCAATATCCTCGGCGGAACGGACCGGAGACTTACTGGTCATGATCTGCGAAATGAAGCGCTGCTTGTTCTCCAGTGTCTGATAAAGGTACGCGTCGAACGTGTTCTCCGTCACATAGCGAAAAATATGCACCTCGCTGTTCTGGTTGCCTTGCCGGATAATGCGCCCGCTGCGCTGCTCCAGATCGCGCGGACGCCAAGGGCAGTCAAGGTCGTGAAGAGCAATCAGCTTCGTTTGCACGTTGGTGCCTGCGCCCATCTTGAACGTCGATCCGAGCAGTATCCGAACTTGGCCGCTGCGTACTTTGGCGAATAGTTCCTTTTTCTTGACCTCGGTATTGGCGTCGTGAATATAGGCGATTTCCTCGGCAGGAACACCTTTCTCCATCAGCTTGCGCCGCAACTCGTCGTACACATTGAAGGCATCATCCTGTTTCGGAATGGACAAATCGCAGAACACCAACTGGGTCAAACGCTGCGCCTGATGTTCCTCCCAATACCGGAAGACATTGTCCGCGCAGGCGCTGACTTTACTGCCTTCGTCGTCAGGAAGCAGGGGATTCGCCAGCCGTTGATCGAGCGCCAGTTTGCGTCCGTCATTGGTGATCGTCAGCATATTGTCCTCATGGGGCTCTACTTCCTTCGCCCGCACCCGCTCGGCGCGGCGGGCAAGATCCGCGACCATATCGCGCTGAAAGTCGCTTGGCGGCACCGCAACATTGTGAAAATGGGCTTTCGGGACGGGAAGTTGGAGCATGTCCGCAGTCTGGATATCGGCCACTTCCTTGAACATATTCATCAGTTCCGGCAAATTGTAAAAACGGGCAAACCGGGTTTTCGCCCGATAGCCCGTTCCTTCCGGTGCAGTTTGTCAAGGAGGTTATAACCCAAATGAAACGGGCACCGGTCGCCCAATGCCCCATATAGGGGCAGTACCAGCGAAGCTGACACCACCCGCAAAGTAAATCACAACCAAATATCAAGGTGAAAGTTTATACCTGCCAGGGTACACGATTTGTACGTTAACGTTGATCGTTCGTAAGGAATCTTTGTTTAGTACAGTCCCAGATGCAATCCGTTTCCACGCATACGGATTCCTGCGAAAAAGAGATTCCCCTAGATTATAAATATCTATTCTCTTTTCAAACGCGGTTTGAAAGGTCTGCCTAATTTGATGCTCAATTTCTTTTTGAGCCAGTTGCGTGAGTTCTTGCTCCGTAACGTCTGCATGTAGCTCATTTACTCCGGCCTTCACCTTAACGGAAATATCGAAATATGCTTTGTCATATTTAACCCTTGGTTTGACGTCATATTCGGGTTTTTCTGCGACGAGAACTGCAACAAGCTTGTTATCGGAAAACAAGTCAACGGGCAGTCGGATTGTGTGTTTATTCAGCCATGGCAATCCTTTTATTTCTTCGAGGCTCATGCGTGCGTAATATTTGTCCTTATCGTATATTTGTATGCCTGAATATCTAAGCAGCTCATGCGGTTTTTGATTTTCCTTCCATTGATCCTTTCGAACAGATAATTCTGGTATGTAGCTTGTCTTCGCCTTTTCGTTTGAATCCATTACAAATTTTTGCAGGCGGATCGGAGCGAGGATAGAACGCTGCCGATAATTCTGTTCGGGGTTATGTAGAATCGATGCTTTTGGCGATAATCTGAAAAATGGAGTCGCAATTAAGACCTCGTCAAGGGGATCGCGCGTACTGAACACCCAAGCTAAGTACCTTATCTCACGATATCGGTCGATCAGTTCCAACACTTCACCGACTTTTCGTTCCTTCAATAACCTTTCGCTAAACAAGATTGCAGAGATTTGTCCCCAGTTTAACCTTTGTTGCGAAGTGCTGTATAAATCATTCGATGCTTCTGTAAATGAGATACCTTTTCCTCTACCGATCCAGACCGGAGGTTGTTCCGCTTTCTGTTGTCCTTCCAGTTTTGCCACTGTCGAGAAATCGAGCAACTGCGCATAAATGATGTATTGACCATCCGCATAGTCAATTCCAACAGCAGTTACATAATTCATGTTTTGCACTTCGTATCTGCTCCAACATCCGGTGAGAAAGAAGGGAAGCAGAAGAACTGCGGTAAATTTGTATGCGTTCATTTCTGCTTATCCCCTTGGCTTGTAGAATCTTGAGTATTTAGCATGTCTGGCCGAGTTTTCCGCCATCTCCATGGTAATCGGAACAAGGCATTGGCGAAGTCTTCATATAGAGGCGAAACCGGAGCCAGGTAAGGCAAACCGCATGAACGCAAAGAGGCTAAATGAGTTGTCACGATAAACAAAGCAAGTAAAAAACCATAGATCCCCAAGATGGCAGACAAAGCGAACATGAAGAAGCGCAAAATGCTCATTGTCCCAGTCAGTGACTGGTTGGATAAAGTCGAACCGAACACTTGCGTAATTGCACCTATGACAACAATGCTAGGGGATAAAAATCCTGCGCGTATGGCCGCATCCCCTAAGATGAGCCCTCCCACTACCGTAACTGTAGATCCTACCGCTGAAGGCAACCGAATACCGGCTTCCCGCAATATTTCCAAAAAGATGAGCACGAGAAACATTTCCCCTGCCACGCCAAGAGGAATACCTAGCCGGTTGACGCCAAGTGTTGCAAGAAGGTAATAGGGTAGTTGATCTTGATGATACGCAAGAATTGCGACCCAAAAACCGGGCAGCATGAGTGATACGGACAATCCGAGCAAACGAAGCGATTGTCCAAACGTAGCCGATAAAGCAGTAAAGTGGATGTCTTCTGGCGTTTTCAGGAGCAGGAACAAATTGGCCGGAGCGATCAATGCAGCCGGTGTACCATCCACAATCAGCGCTACACGTCCATTCATCATGCAGTTAACGGTAAAGTCTGGTCTTCCCGTATAGCCCATCAAAGGAAACAAAGCTTTGGCCGGTTCCATTAACTCTTCCAGTTGAGTGGCGCTGAATGCTCCGTCAATTTGAAGGCGATCCAATTTAGTCTTGATATCTTGGACGATTTTCGGATCAACAATGTCTTGCATATAGAGAATTGCAATGGTTGTTTTTGTCCGGACACCTACTGTTTTCGTTTCGTATACCATGCTTGTTGACTTGATTCGTTTCCGAATTAACGCAACATTGACACCGAGTTCCTCAACAAAACCGTCTTTCGGCCCGCGAATAGAGACTTCGATATTGGATTCTTCGGGCTGGCGTGCCGGTTTTTTCGATATGTCGAGGGAGAACAAAGAAGTTAGTGTCGGAATAAACAAAAGCAGTTTTCCCTCAAAAATGTCCGTTTCGGATTTCTGCCCCCACTCCTCGAAGGAAATGCTCTCAAGCTGTAATTGACACGACTCAAGAACTTCCTTGTTCTTTTGAAAACCGTGATTTTCGTAAAACCGAGTCAAGTGAGGAAGCACCACATCCTGAATGAGTTGTTGGTTGTCACATAACCCATCGCAATACAGTAAAACGATCCTTGATTGATCGTCGCCAGTTTTTAATTTGTAAACATGATGCTTTACATCACGACACATCTGGAAACGTTGAAGAAGTGTTTGTTCATTAAGCGGTTGTGTATCAGGCGCCCCTTGTTGTGTCGACGATTTTATGTCCTTTGCCCATTTATTTTTGAAAAGCTTTATCATCTTCAATTGCTCCTTTTACTCCGTGTTGAGATTAAAATTCGTACGAAATATACGAACATGACCCCAATGGTAAAGACACAAAACGAAGGAAAGTAATATCGGCTGAGCAGGTCTTGAAAAAGCATATCGCTGATTGGCAACAATGTAGCAACCAGCATGAATAAAGCGCCCAGAAACATAGGCAACCACTTATACTTTTGCAATTTCCACAATTCGCTTAAGAGTAACAGGGAAAGGGAAACTCGAATGTACATACCGGATAACCACTGGTAAATCGAGAAAAAATCAACATGCTCCACATACTCGCCCAGTCGAACCATTCTCCATTGTTCGAAAGCGGGGTATCGTTGGTGTGCCGCTTCATCAGGGCCGTACATGGTAATCGAGCCCATCAAAGGGCCGATCGTTAGCCCGGATAATATGATGCAAATAAGCATTAAACTTTTGAAACCTGGTTTTTTCGTTAACTTGTGCTGAAACAAAATCAGCAACGACAACTCCAACAATCCCCCAGCTACGTAGGGAATGCCTTTCCAAAGCGGAGATATCCCATTTTCGAGTAGAGGAAAAAGCATGGTGTAGTCTTTAAACTGAAAGTTTGCAGTCATGACAAGGTCACCCAGAATAACAACAAAAGGCAACAATATCCCGCTTAAAATTGCAATGGTGCGAAGCCCTTGAAATGCCGCGAAGAAGCATCCGAAAAGCGTTGTTCCTGCGAGAACAAGCATTGGAGATTGAGGCATATAAGTTGCAATTGTCCATGTTATAGTGTCCTTAAAGGAAATGAGTCCCATAAGCCATACAAGTACACTGTATAGGACAATCAAGGTTGCCGAGAGAACCATTCCGAATTGTTGCTTTAACCAATCCCTAACATGCATTCCGTTCATGTTTTTTAGGATATAGCTCAGAATGCCAATCCAAATTGGCGAAGCGATTAAAACAAGAAGTACTACAAGCCAGGCATCTCGCCCTGATGCACCGAGCAGTAACGGTATGATGATGACGTGGTTCAGCAAACCGACAGAAAGTATTATGATCATGTATGACTGTAAAACTGAAATTTTCGGCATCAACTCACCTTACCCTGTGAAACACTAAATGGAAGCAGTACCATTACTTTCCCCATCTTCTTCATCTTCATCCCAAATTACTCATTTCAGAAATTCCTTTCGATAAAGTTCCAGCTTTGATTCGGGAATTAGAACTTCGCAGCATTTATTCCCATATTGTCTCATTAAGTATGCTTCGGTATACCGATTTTGACCATTTTAGGTAACTTTTCTCGGAGGGGATCATTTGAAGCGAAATTGGGAGCTTAGATTTACGGAAAAAAATTCAAGACTGTTGCGTATGTCAAGGCCGGATTTAAATTGACCCACTAACGCCAACTTAAAAATGACCCACTCGCTGACCGTCTGCGCTTGGGGGAAGTGGCAGCTTCCCTTTCATCCGGTAGCTGTTGCTCCCATTTAATTACATCTACTTTGCGGATGGTGTCAGCTTCGCTGGTACTACTACCCCAAATACCAGCCGGGAAAAAGTCAGCGGCTGTTCTCGCGGCCCCGTTCCCTCCTTTTCTTCCATTCCTCTAGCAGCTTCAATATGGTCTGTTCCATCTGCTGGGCCGTATAGCCCTTCGGAAAATAGTCCTTGATGCTTTCCTTTTGCAGCTTGATTTGTTCCCGTTGACTCGGTTTTTCCTCGATCATGATTTTGAAAATCGCGTCCATGTCGAGCAGGCCGTTCGCGCTCAGTTTTTTCATGCGCTGGGCTTGGGAAAGGGAAGGGGTGCGTTCCTCGCTACCCATCGTTTCCAGCAAGGCTTCCTGTTCTTTTTCGGACAGATAGGACAGCTCCACGGCAGGACTGAACGCCACCTTGCCGCTGTCCACCATTTCCAGAAGCGGCGGAATCAATTCAGTCAGCCGGATATAGCGCTGCACCTGCGTCGCGCTCGTTCCTACATCAACGGCAACGCGCTCCCGCGACTTCTGTCCGAGTTGGTCAGGAGTTCCGCTATCGGCCAAATCGTTGCGCTGCCCTTGCCGTTTGATGGCATCCAGCTTCATCTTGTAGGCCCATGCTTTTTCGGACGGCAACACATGCTCGCGGTGCAGATTGCTGTCCACCAGGGCGATAATCGCGGCGTTTCGGTCCATTTCACGAATGAAGGCGGGGACCGCAGCGATTCCCGCTTTTTCACAAGCCGCCTTTCGTCGGTGTCCGGATATGATTTCATAACCTCCTCCATCCCGCGGTCGCACGACAAGCGGCGAGATCACGCCATGCTTCCGAATGCTTTCCGCGATGGCCTGCAACTCGTCGTTATCCGCAACATGATAGGGGTTGTCGGGGAACGGGTGTAGTTTTTCTATAGGAATTGTCGTAACCGTTTCGTTCATCGGACGTGCTCCTCCTTTTTTCCCGGCAGGTGATCTACAGGCAACGTGAGACGGCTGTCTCACGTTGTAGCAAGCACTGAATTTGGATATCCAAATTCGCTTGTTAGGGGCGACGCCCCTAATACCCCACCGCTTCTACGAGCCTGTAGTACCGCCTATAGATAAGGCATGCATGTGTTTTATTGGGGAAGGGTTTCCGTCTATATAAAAAGCGTCGGAACGGTGTCGACTGGTGAACAGTGTCGAAGTAGCTGGCCAGATCACCTTCTATGAGAGTCTCATTCTCAATAAGCTTTAAGAACGAGTGGAAGGCGTCCAATCCTTCCCGAGTATGCTGGACGGTAAAGCTCTTGCCGTAAGGCTGGCCTTTGTCTAAGAAAGCTTGGCCCTGACTTTCTCCTTTAGCAATATCTAGGCCGATTACTGGATACATTTGATCGTATTACCTTCGCTCGAATTATTAGCCGGCAGCCCCTAATCCCGCATGTAGTGTCATAGCTTCGCTTGTTATTCGAGATCAGTGTCTCAACCAGCCTCAAACATGTTTCTACAAGTAGGAGGTGAACAGTTTAGAGCACGGGGTCAAAGCCCCACGGGCAGTTACGTTCTACCCCGGCTACCCGTACTAAACCCTTTAAAGATAAAAGAGGTCAACCAGTAAAAACTGGCTGACCTCATAATACGAACGGGCAGTTTGATTCAACAGCGGTTATTATCACCGTTATGTACCCTAAACAGCGAAGGCTGCCCAATGTCGGCAGCCTTCCTTTGCATCTTTCGGTTATTTTGGGTTCAGTCTTCTTATCGGTTAGCGGCAGGAATCCAGCCAGAGAGGATTGCGCCTCCACTCGGGTGGTTACCTCCAGCAAGCTCGCCTCCATGCTGGCGGATGATTCGCTGTGATATGGTCAGCCCTAATCCGGCTCCTCCCGTCGCACGATTTCTCGACTGCTCTCCCCGATAGAGAGGTTCAAAGATACGTTTGAGCTCCTCCGGCACAAAGCCCGGCCCTGAATCTTGGATCGTGAACGATGCTCGATCTCCTTCCCGGCGGCATTGAACGAGAATTCGTCCATGAGCAGGTGTGTACCTTACAGCATTATCCAACAAATTGCTCAACGCGCGCTCTAATAAGTGCAAATCCGCTCTAATCAAACAACCATCCGGCACGTAAAGGGCGACGATTGAGATGTGCTTCTGCTGCGCTTTCGGCTCCAGGCTGTCGATCGATTTCTGAACAATATCGTTAAAGTCAGCGGTGTCCTCGCTTAGCTCTGTTTCCAAATACTCCATCTTCGTAAAGGTGAAGAGATCCTCAACCAACCGGTCCAATTGAGACGATTTCTCCTTGCAAACAGCCACATACTTTGCGATTTGATCCGGCGTTCGTGCAATGCCTTGCTCGAGCCCGTCCAAATAACCGCGCAAGGCAAATAAAGGTGTCCGCAAGTCATGCGCGACGGCAGCGATAACGAATCGTCGTTCCTCCTCAAGCTCCGCTTGCTTCCGGTGCGAGTTTTCCAGTCCATTCACCATGACTTCAAATCCATCCCGAACCTCGGCGATCTCTCTGATGGTCGACGGGGGCAGCTGAACGTCCCAATCGCCTGCAGCGATTTGCCGAGCTGCCTGGCTCATTCTCTCAAGGGGCATGAGAAGGAGTCTTCGCATGCGAACGCCTACAATAACGAAAGCGAGCAGCAGTCCTGCGAACGCAGCAACCATGGGAACCGTGTACGAATTCGGCTGGTCCTCTCCAATATGCAACGATTGGGTCGTGATGAAGTGTGCCGCCACAAAGAAAACCCATGGCAGCAGCAGAAGGAGCACCAAGCTGAGCAAGGCATAGGTACGAATACGAAGCTTCCTCATGTTACACGCCCTCGAAGCGATAACCAACGCCCCATACGTTGGTCAAATATTGTGGCTGATCCGGATCGTGCTCGATCTTCTCGCGGAGACGGCTCAGATGGACGCGAATCGTATGCTTATCGCCGACACCATCCCAGAACTTCGTGAGCAATTGGTCATAGGTAAATACTTGTCTCGGGTGCTCCGCAAACAATCGCAGCAACTCATATTCCTTCGGCGTGAGAGAGACGCTCCTTCCATCTACGAACACATCTCTTGTGGACAAATCGAGCTTGAGGCGGCCATAGTCCAATACCTTGACCGTGCTTGTTTGCTGCGTGCCGATGCGTCGTAGAACAGCCTTTACGCGGGCAACGATCTCGCCGGGTGAAGCGGTTTTGACGATATAATCATCGCCGCCGAGAGTCAGCCCTCGAATCTTGTCCACATCATCGCTGCGAGCGCTCAAGAAAAGGATAGGAACGTTGCTCTCCGCCCGAATCCGGCGACATAACTCAAATCCATTTTGTCCCGGCATCATGATGTCAAGGACAATACAATGAATTGAACTCTGTTGGAACACGGCCCATGCTTGTGCGGTGTCACAAGCGGTTATAACATGAAAATTTTCGTTCTCCAAAAAGTCCCTCAAAAGTTCAACGATACTTTGGTCATCGTCTACAACTAGTATCGTATTTATTACACTCATGTATATCCCACCTTTGCACCCTATTTTATCACTTTTTCTGCAAGAGCACTCGAAACCATATGTTTTGTGATGAATTGTTTATTGTTTTGTGACCTTTTTACAACTTGGTTTGAGATATTCATTTGTTATGCTTCTATATGTGAAGGAGGTTTTTAAATGGGCTTGGAAAACGACAGCTTCTCTTTTTTTCCATTCGGAGCTATATTTTGTCTCACACTTTTTTGTTTTGTGGCGGTGCGAATATATGCCATTCGTAATCGTTACAGAGATTTTAATCAAAAGGACTGTGATATCGCTTTGATTCTAAAAAGCCGGATGGCTAAGGGGGAACTTAACGAGAAGGAATATCACAGGCTGAAAGATCTTCTGACAAAATAAAGCTCCCTTAACGACTCGTAGGTTCAAGGATTATTTCATGGACATCATGATACGACCGACACAAGTTAAACTGACGTAATGACTTTGGAGGGGGATTTATTTATGTTGACGGTTCAAATCGTGCTTTTTGATGGCTTCGACCTTTTGGATGCCATTGCACCCTACGAGGTTTTTTGCGCCGCTGCAATGAATGCAGAAAACGCATTAAGCGTAGAATTCGTCACCGCGGAAGGGCAAAGATCCGTGACTAGCGGCATCAACGGATTAAAAATTGAAGCGAGCGGCAGACTGAACCCGGAACGTGCGGACATCATTCTCGTGCCTGGCGCATCGGGTGACGTCGAAGGAGATGGCCCGGATTCGATCCCGGCTATTCTAGCTCGGGCAATGAATACAGAATTGACCGGTATGATTGGGCAGGCACTTGGGCAAAAAGACAACGTAGTCGCTACGGTATGCGGCGGCTCACTGTTGCTGGCCATGGGAGGGTTGCTAGAAGGCAGACCGGCGGTAACGAATCATCTAGGCATGGATTTACTTGGAGCAACCGGGGCCATTCCCGTCTCAGCACGCGTAGTGGACGACGGCAACTTGGTTACCGGCGGCGGCGTAACTTCGGGACTCGATGTAGCTCTGTATCTGCTGGAACGTGAACTTGGACCACGTATCGCACACGTGGTAGAACGGTTGTTCGAATTTGAACGGAGGGGAACGGTTTGGCGAGAAACAGGAATTGCGCCTAGCACTTATAAGTCCTTGACGGGTGCCGAACTGAACATCGCGGCGAACAAAGCGGCGATGACTTACGGCACCCTGCATGAAATCACACAGGCATCTGTCTTCGACGGGGATTGGGATACGACAATCGCTACGCCGGTTGGGAAATTGCAAGTCAAGCTCTCAATATCAACAAGTAATGGGACGATCCAAGGCAAGGCACACAGGGGAGGAGACGGTCGAGTTTTTGAACCCCGTACTTCAGGACAACAAGCTTACCTGGTCGCTGCGAATTACGAAACCAATGCGCTTAAATCTGAAATTCGAAGTTGCCGCCGACGGGGATCACATGACTGGAATCGCCAAGGCCGGCGTGCTGCCGGCATCCAAATTAACTGGCAAACGGGCTTCCTAACCAAGAATTGTCTATTGTTAATAAATAAGGCGCCGCGGGGGGGTTGGATCTCATGAAGAAAGGGAAAACATTATACGGACTTTTGGCCTGTGTCACTATTCTATTTATCCTTTCCGCCTTGGTGGACAATTATATTATCGACCCCGGGGCCGAGGGATTTTTGAGCGAGAAAACCGGACTTAAGCGTGAGCTTAATCTCCCGGTCTGGTTAAACGTTATGTACGTTCATGTTGCATTTGCCTGCATCGCCATGGCGTCCGGGCTACTCAACTTTTATAATCGTATCTTTGAAAAAAGCCGCAAGTTCCATCGCATTAACGGCTATGTTTATTTAGTGTCCGTACTTCTTGTCGTGCTGACTTCCGGATACATGGCTCCTTACGCAACCGGAGGAAAAATAAGCAGTATGGGGTTCAATGCGCTAAATATTATATGGCCGGTTATAACCATTGTGGCGTTCGTTCAAATCAAAAAGAAACGGATCATCCGGCACCGGAACTGGATGATCCGAAGTTACGCCTTTTGTTTTACGAACATGTTGATTCATCTCATCACCTCCCTTTTTCATCAGGGATTCGGTCTGGTTTACGCTACCAGCTATACAATTGGCGTTTACGGCTCCATTGTGCTGCTGCTCGTTATTCCTGAGGTGATCATCAGAACTATCGGTAGAGGTTGTGGTTCCCCAAAAGGAATGGTATAAGGCAGTTACTGTGGAATTGGTATCCGCAGAGGGTAAGCGTTCAGTTCCGAGCGGTATGAATGGGCCCGCCCTCGAAGCGCAAGCCGCATTAGACCCAAATCGTTCGGGAATTATTTTGGTGCCTGGAGCTTCGGGTAAACCGGCGGGAAATTCGGAAGATGCCATTGCGAATATATTAAGGCAGGCCAACGAGACAGGCTTGCCGGATATGATGAAACGAGCTTTCGAAAATAAGAATATCACTGTGGCTACAGTATGTGGAGGTTCATTGCTGCTTGCTATGGATGGTTTGTTGAAAGATAGACATGCAGTTACCAATCAAATAGGCATGGCTGCGTTAGGAGCTCTCGGTGCAATTCCGGTGAATGCAAGAGTCGTTGAAGATGGTCCTCGCTTCGTGAGCGGGGGAGGCGTGACTTCGGGACTTGACGTGGCCTTGTATTTGGTTGAGCGTGAGTTAGGGCCCCAAATTGCTAATGCCGTAGAAAGATTATTCGAGTACGAGCGAAGAGGCACGGTGTGGCACGCGGAAGGCATTGCGCCGATCGACTTTAAGACGAGTCAAAAAGCGTCTAAAGAAGAACAACCGGCTGTAGTTCCCTGAGTAATGCCGAAAAGTGAGGAATCGAAAAGTGCTCAAATCATTGAGGCTCGTGTATCGCCTCATACGCTCCGACACACCATGCTAAGTTCTATATTTTAAACGGACGGGATATTTTTCACGTATAACAAATATTAGGACACTCGGCGCTTGATATGGTTCGTCACTGTGTAGAATTATTTGGGACAGACCTCATGGAGCATCATCAAAAGTATAGTCCCGTTGAAAATATGAAGAAAATTGATGCGAGCTCATGTTACCCCGGAGCGCAAGCTCGAGTTCTTCTTTCTTTTTCTTCATTGTTCGGCGTGCGAAGCCGGCAAGTTTCTCCGGATCAGTCTCGCCGTCGACCATGGCCTCAAGCATGTCCCTACTGGAAGCCCCATAATGTCCGAGACGACGGAAGCCAGCTTCATGTTGGCGCCTTCGAGAACTTTTTGAACGCGATTATGTTCGCGAGATCGTTCTTGAATCAGACTTCGACGGTAACGGACCAGTTCTCTCAATTCGCGTTGATTGCGAAATAAAAGCACATTCCCAAGCCATAGTGAATAGCATATTTTATATTTCTGTGAAGGGAATGAGCAAACAAAATGTACTACGCTGGGTATATGTATCCATATCCATACTACGTTAACGTCCCAATGTATAGCTATGTAAGACAGCCTGTGTACTGGGCGATTCCACAAGAAATAGAGCATACAAACCTATTTGGTCATCGGCAGTCATCAGATATGGAAAGTAGAATTGAGTTAAAAGATTTTGGAAGAGCACCATTTGTTGTGAATATTAACGAGGCTACAAAGCAAAACAGTACATTTCGCACTGCCATATGGACAGGAAATAACTTACAAGTTACTGTGATGAGTATCCAAGTTGGAGAAGACATCGGTTTAGAAGTTCACCCCACAGTTGACCAATTCTTGCGTATTGAAGAGGGGCAAGGTATAGTTCGCATGGGTGATACTAAAGATAATTTAAATTTTGAAAAAAGAGTTTATGATGATTTTGCAATCATGGTACCTGCTGGTAAATGGCACAATTTAATAAATACGGGCAATAAGCCACTTAAACTTTATTCTATTTATGCCCCGCCTCAGCATCCATTTGGTACGGTTCATAAAACGAAAGCAGACGCAATGGCTGCCGAGTAAAACCATATACTTGCAGGCATTCTCCGTAAAGATAATAAGGTACTGTTAGTAATTGAACTCACATAGTCGTATATATATTTTGTGCAGTGACCTCTCAGGGAACAACCGCCCGGAATAAGTTTAGAGCCAGCAGGTATTCCCTCCTGGACTCTTTAACAGAAATGAGGCGCTCCATGTTCTTGGCACTGCACGCTTGATGATTATTTAACCTGTCGAAAAGACAGGTTTTTTTGCGTAGAAACAAAGAACTTAACAGAGGCCCTTGTCTTTTACCCCTTCTATGCTGGAATAGATATTGGTTCTTGATTTTCAGGTCGCTGCTTGCATTCCATTTGAAAAGTTCCGCAGTGATAAGGAATGGAAGCGCAGCAAGACAATGAAGTTTAACTCGGATAGCCAAGGAATTAAAAAGTTTATCCACGCTTTAGAAGATATTCTTTATCTAGCCGCATAATTTGCGGGCATTCCCTATTTTTTTGCGCGGTAAACGGTGGAGAAATCATTTATAATGAGCTCAGGTGAAATGTGAAGGATACTTATGACAGCGGTTAATAAGGAGAAAGTAACCATGGGAAAATATCAGGACGTAATCAGGGGGGCTCAGCAATTGCTGCTGAACTTGCCGGATCCCATCTATATTATTGATCTTGAAGATCGTGTCCTTTGGGGCAATCAGGTTTTTGAGAACAGGTTTGGCTTTTCCGATGCGCCAATGTACCATAACAACATCATCCACCCTGATGGGACTGGAATAAACCCGAATGTCATTGTGACACCTATTTTGAATGATGACAATCTCCCGATTGCCTACACGGTCTTATTAAAAGAGGCAAGGGGAGGAGAGCGGATGGAGTTCGAGGCGGAGGAACGGGAAGAAAGATACCGGATTATTGCGGAGAATACATCGGATACGATTGTTCTGGTTGACAATCAAGCCATTGTTCGTTACGTGTCCCCATCCATGACCTCGTTATCCGGTTACAACAATGATGAATATGAAGGGATGGATGCGTTCGATATTATTCATCCGGAAGACCGCGACCGTGTGCGATTCAACTATTGGAATGTTCTACAATCGAAACAGCCGGTGAATTTGGAGTACCGGGTCATACATGCGGAGGGCCATACGATACACATAGAAGCCCGGGTAAAGCCCGTGTTGGACGGCAAAGGTGATGTCAAGTATGTTGTCGCTGTTGCAAGGGATGTCTCGGAGCGTAAAAAGA
>NZ_BCPS01000009.1:0-160598 GCF_016586185.1 Paenibacillus sp. EPM92 | reverse complement strand
AAAAAGACGGAGCAGCTGCTGGAGAACATACTGGATAATGTAAACGCTGCGGTTTGGTCAACCGATAAAGATTTTACCCGCTATACGTTCTGTTCCGAAAGTATGGAGAAGATTTCCGGAATACCGAGGAGTGAATTCATCGATAATCCGATTCGTTTACATGATCATATTCACCCCGCGGATAATGCTGTTCTAATGGGAGAAGTGAAAAGGAAGCTGGATATGGGGTTGCCGGTTCGCCAAGCGTTTCGATTCATCCATGTGGAGGGAGAAACGAGGTGGGGAAGACTGATCATCCATCCTTGGCTGGACCATACGGGAGCAGTAGAACGGTTGGACGGTATCATTCTGGATATTACTGAAAAAATGCGTTCGGAGCTGGCATTGGAAGAGAGCGAACAAAGGTATAAGTCTTTATTCGAAAACAATTTGGACGGGGTCTTTTCTATTGAGCTGAACCGATTTTATTTTGTCAATGCCAACCGTGCTTTCGAACTGATTACCGGCATGGAGTTATCCCAGCTGACAGATCGTTGCTTTATGGGAATGATTTTTGATGAAGACCATCCGCTGGTATACGAAACGCTTCTCGAGGTGATGCAGCAGGGGATGCCCAGGGATATTGAATGCCGCCTCCATAACGCGAAGCAAGGTGAGAAAATTGTAAGTATCACGTTCGTGCCTATCTTCCTTTCGGGGAACTTAAATGGTATTCATGGTATTGTAAAGGATATTACGAAGCGAAAAACAGAGGAGAGGGAGTTAATCAAAAGGGAGGAAAGGTATAAATTCCTCCAGCAAAGCTTAAATGGGCTCTCGAATGATCTGGCCAACGTCATGAAAGTATCCGAGCTAGAGAATCGGCTCATCGATGAGGTAAGGACAGTGCTGCAAGTCACTGCTGTTTCCATCGAGGAAGTGCCGAGGGGGCAGGAAGCTGCCATCATGAGTCCGCATGATACCTGGATTAAAATCGGCGAGAAGCAACAGCCGGTCTATTTACGAATCGCAATGGAGCATCCCTTGCTTAGGATTGAGGAAGAATGGCTTGAGACGGCTGTTCACTATGTCACCATCCTTTACGATAACCTTCACTTGATTGAAGACCTCATGAAGCGGCTTGAGGACTTGGTAACGACCAACGAAACGCCTAAATGGATGCTTAGACTGTTATTTAAACTATCGGAAAAAGAACGATCCTCGCTATCCAGCGACTTGCACGATTCGGTGCTTCAGGATTTAATTATTTGGTATCGCAGGCTGGAATCGTTACGTTCTACCGGAGCCTTCGAGAAGGAAGCACATCGTGAGTTGATGCAGATTGAAGAGGGTCTATTAGATGCCATTCATCAGATCCGAATTACTTGCAACGAGCTGCGGCCGCCGTTCCTGCTAAAGATGGGACTGGTCGAATCGTTAAAAAGTCTCTTTGAGTATACGAGGATGTTCTCCAATTATGAGATTGAATTCACGGCTGATCCGTTGAATGTTTCACTGAACGAGGAGCAAATTCTCGGAATGTACCGAATCGTTCAGGAATTACTGAACAATGCTTCCAAACACTCTAAGGCCAATAAGATAACGATGTCGCTGATCAGCCGTGCAGATCATGTTCATTTTTCTTATTCCGATGATGGGGTCGGGATGGATTTATCCGCTTTCGAGGGCTCATTTCAGCATATGGGGATTGCCGGGATAGAAAAAAGGGTGCTTAGCTTGGAAGGGAAAGTGGAATTTCAGTCAGCCCCGCAGCAAGGTTTTCACGTAACGATTCATTTTCCAAAAATTTAGCTTAAAGGTGAACGATATGGAGATCTTATTGGTTGACGATCATCGTTCGGTTGTTGAGGGAACGAAAATGCTGATCGAGTCCGAGCCGAACATGAATGTCACGATTGAAACCGATGTGTATGGCGTGCCTGACTTGGTTCGTCTCAAAAAATTTGATGTGATGCTGTTCGATTTATACATGCCGAATATGAACGGCGCCGATTTGACGCGTAAAGTTCTGGAGTATGTACCTGATGCCGTCATCCTCATTTATTCAGGCTTTGAAATCGCGCCGCACTTCAATTTGCTCATGGAATCAGGCGTTTCCGGTTTCATTGCCAAAACATCCACCCGGGAACAGCTCATCCAAGCCATTCGCTGCGCGGCAAGGAAAGAGGCCATTGTCCCTATGCAGCTGCTTAAGCAGCTGAGGCGTCAGGAGATTATTGTGCAAGGGGAGACGGGTCATGATGAAACCACGATCACCCAAGAAGAAGATAAGCTGCTTCGGGAATTGGCTAAAGGCAAGAGCAACAAAGAGATATCCAAAACGTTGATGATCAGCCAGCGCTCATTGGAATATAGTTTGACGGAGCTTTTCCAAAAGCTGCATGCCAGCTCGCGCGTGGAGGTCATTAAGAAGGCAAAAAGTTTGGGGATTCTTCCAACAGAGGATTTATACTAATTTTATACGAACGATGATTGAAGGCCGGTCAAAGACCGGTCTTTTGTTTTGTGGAAAAGAGGGCTCATGTTTTGCGCGGAATCCGCAAAATTTTGCGGGGATGCTTGCATCGTTTGCGCGTTGGCCATTCATTACCTGTATTATGATGGTCTCATACCAAGCAAGGGTACTCATTCTCAGACCATTAGGAGGACGACAAACGATGATCAAACTAGAGAAAGTGTCCAAAGTGTTTACTTTGGAATCGGGCAGCTTCACAGCTTTAAAGCAGAATGATATTCACATTAAGAAAGGGGAATTCATTGCCATCATGGGTCCCAGCGGCTCGGGTAAGAGTACACTGCTGCAATTGATCGGAGGCCTGGACCTTCCGACCTCCGGCACCATCACTGTCGATGGGGTCAGGCTGGATCAGTTGAACGAGAAAGATAGAACCTTGTTTCGCCGGACGAAAGTGGGCTTCGTATTTCAAAACTACCAGCTGCTTCCCATGATGACTGTCGCGGAGAATATCGCGCTCTCTCTAGCGGCGAATAAAACGCCGAAAGCGGAAATCGATTCGATCGTCAACCGATTGATCCGCGAGGTCAATTTAGAAGGGAAAGCATCGAACTTTCCATCACAGCTGAGCGGCGGACAGCAGCAGCGCGTGGCGATCGCAAGAGCGCTTGCGATGAAGCCGGGCCTGATCCTGGCGGACGAACCTACGGGGAATTTAGATCGGAAAAACGGTCAGGATGTGCTGCAGCTGCTGTCCCGATTGAGTAAAGAAGAGCGGATTACCGTTGTCATGGTCACACACGACCGGCATGCAGCGAAAACGGCGGACCGGGTCATCATGCTCCGGGACGGAGAAGTGGTCCAAGGCGAATGGGAAGGGGCGGAATTTCATTGAATCTCTGGCAAATTGCATGGCGTAATTTAATGCGCCGAAAGCTTCGAACGCTGTTGACGGTCATGTCGATTGTCATCGGGGTCGCTTCTACGTTCGGGGTCATCGCCTCCGTCGATTCCGCGAAGAAGGCGTTTCCCCTCTACCTGAAAGCGGCCTTCGGCAAAGCGGACTATTCGATTTTCGGGACCGAAGCTTATTTCTCGGAAGAAGTGTTTAGAGAAGTTCAGAAACTTGGGGACACGGCTTCGGTCGCCGTACTCAAACAAAATACAAAGCTGTATTTAGAAGAAGAGGGAATAACCGCTATTCAAAAAAGAGTCGATCTGAGCGGATACAGCCATTTGGACACACCGCTTACGAATTTTAAAACGATCAAGGGAAGCTTGGTTACAGGCGGCGCCATCATCACGGATCGAACGGCGAAGGTGTGGAAAGCCGATGTGGGCGATACGATTTCTCTGGAAACAGACAAGGGAATCAGGAGGATTCAAATATCCGCCATCGTCAAGTATACAGCTGAATTGATGGGACCATCCAGTTGGACGATGGCCAAGTATCATCCATGGTCGGTAGCCGTCCCGCTCCCCGTCCTGCAGGATTGGTTTGGATTGTCGGGAAAGATCGAGAGCGTACAAATTAAGTCCCTCCCCGGACCCGATGTTATGGCCGTGCAGCAGAAGATCGATGAACTGGCAAATCGTTACGAGAATATCTATATGCAGCCTGTCGTCATCGATTTCAATTCCCAATTCAAAGATGCGGATACGTTCTTTCTCGCGTTATATATCGCCGGATGCCTTGGAATTGCATTAAGCGCCTTTGTCATATTCAATTCCCTGTACGTGAGCATTAATGAGCGAAAGAAAGAGTTTGCCGCGCTGAAGACGATTGGATATACGCCCGAGCAGCTGCGAGCCTTTGTTCTGTTCGAGGTGCTCCTGCTTTCCTTGATTGGAACAGCGGCAGGTTTGTTCATCGGGTATGGACTCGCATATCTTTTAAAGACCATCATCTTTATGTTGTTCAATGTCCATGACGAAGGAAGCATCGAGCTCTCAAAGGGGGTTGTTGTATCCATCATTGCGGGCGTGTTGGTGCCGATTGCCGCCTCCCTGTACCCGATCCGCCAAGCCGGTCGAGTGAGCGTCATCGCGGTGTTAAAGGAAAATCGGTCGGAGAAGGCTTCCCTCAATAAATGGCAAGGCATCATCGGCGTGCTTCTGATTCTGTCGAGCTTTTTTATCAAGCATTTGCTTCTGATCCTGCCATTGTTGATCGGCGTTGCGCTAGTCTTCCCCTACCTGTTCCGAATGTTCGTTGTCTTGTTAAGGCCGGTCTATCGTCTCCTGTTCGGGTTTAGCGGTGAAGTGGCGACGCGCAATCTTACCCGGAATCTGGGTCGTACGTCGATGACCTCGGTGATCCTTTGTTTGGGGATCGCGATGATTCTCTTGATGAGCTCATTGAACTCCGCCCTCATCCAGACTTACGAAAGAGTCATTTATTCTTCCTACGGCGGAAATCTGGATATTATGTTTCATCACATCGAACAGACGGATTTGGAGTCGTTAAAGAAGACCGAAGGCGTGGCTGATGCGGTAACCTACCCTTTGCAATCCGTTATCTGGAATCTGCAGGGCCAAAAACGCAAACTCCCTGTTTACGGCGTCGGGGCGGAGTGGATCGATCGTTTCCCGCTGTTCGCGGTTTCGGGGACATCGCACAGCGGGCTCATCAACGATCTGGATAAAGATGAGATCATTATGGATAAGATTTCTTACGGGATATGGGGCGGCCAAATCGGAGAGAGCATCTCGCTGGAGACGCTTCAAGGCCCGGTATCCTTCAAAGTGGTTGCGGTTGTCGAGACGATGAAGAATAGCGGTTATGGAGCGTTTGTGAGCGAAGACCGCTTCCGGGACCGCTTCGGGCTCAAATATGAAAGAAATGCTCTTGTTCTTAAGGACGAGAACATCACGCCGCTGCAATTAAGGGAAAATATTTTCAACCAATTCGGGGTAAGGATCGAGGAAATGTTCGGACCGGAAGACTGGGTGTCGGTAATTGGCGCAACCTATACCGGTTCATTCAGCGTCATCAACTTCCTTGTGATTCTGTCGATCTTGATCTCGGGAATCGGCATCACGAATACGCTGATGATGAACATTATGGAGCGTGTTCGGGAACTGGCCATGATGCGCGCGGTTGGGGTAATGCGCGGCCAATTGATCCGCATGGTTTTATTGGAGGGTTTCGGCATCGGGCTGGCCGCTACGGTGATCGGCTGCGCATTTGGAATTCTGCTGATATTCATCACTTCAACGTTCCTGGAAATCCATTCATTAACCTATCAATTCGGAGTTTCCGGGACCATCCTGCTCATCATCGGCTTGTTCGGGATCTTCATTAGTTTGATATCCAGTTTCACACCGGCATCCAGAGCCGCAAAAACCAGCTTAAGCGAGGCGCTTCGATATGAGTAAACGCATCCTGCTCCTATTATTAATGTCTGTACTGCTTACGGCTTGCGGGCCGGAACCGTCATGGGAGAACGAGAACGTGTCCGTTGCAAGCAATCGAATAATGGCAGACAACGTCAAAGCGGTATGGACCCTTGACGACGGGAAAGCTTCCGAGGCCGGGAAAGGGACGCTGATTCGGATCGAAATCAAGAAGGACGACGGCGAGCGGATCGACAAGTTCGAGCTCAATCACGAGAAGCTGCTGCATCTGATCGTGATCGGCAAAGATTTAGCTTATTTCAATCACATTCATCCCGAGTACAAAGGCGACGGGGTATTCGAGATCGAGAATGACTTCCCCGCGGGCGGGGAATATCGTCTGATTGCCGATTTTAAGCCTGCCGGCGGCGATTCGATGACGAAAATGGAATGGGTTCGGATCGAAGGGAAGCGTACCGAACCGGTACCGGTCGTGCCGGATGCGAGTTTGGAGAAAATCGTCGACGGGAAACGGGTAACCTTATCCATTGACCAACTGGAACCTAAAAAAGAGTCGAAGCTTACCTTTACTCTCGCGGATGAACAAACGAATCAGCCGATTACCGACCTTGAGCCCTATTTAGGGGCGATCGGGCATGTCGTGATCTTGTCGGAGGACGGCGAGCGGTATGTACATGTCCATGCCGATGAAGGGCAGGCAACGGGACCGGATGCTTACTTCGAGACGACGTTTCCGCGGAGCGGGGTCTATAAGGTATGGGGGCAATTTCAAAGGGACAATCAAGTGTTTACAGTATCCTTTGTCGTGAAAGTGCCGTAAGAGACCGCTGTCCGGCAGCCGCGAGAGCATCGTTCGGACTGCCGTTACATCGTAAAGAGCGGAGGATGAAATATGAGTGAGAGCCGAACGCTTGCGATATCAGGAATGACATGCGCCGCGTGTGCTGCCCGCATAGAAAAAGGGCTTAATAAAATGCAAGGCGTCAAAGCGACAGTTAATCTTGCCATGGAAACGGCGCATGTAGAATACGCTCCGTCGACGGTTACTGCCGCCGAGATCATCAAGAAAATTGAACAATTGGGGTACCGGGCGGAGCTCCGATCCGAATTGAAGAGCGACAAGGATCGCCGGCGGCAAGAAATTCGACGTCAACAATGGATACTCCTTTTTTCTGTACTGTTGACTCTTCCCTTATTGTGGGCGATGGTGGGGCATTTCTCTTTCACGTCCTGGATTTGGGTTCCGGATCGTTTCATGGATCCATGGTTTCAATTCGCTCTGGCTACCCCGATTCAGTTCTTAATTGGAGGAAGGTTCTATATCGGGGCATTCAAGGCGCTGCGTAACGGCGGCGCTAACATGGATGTGCTCGTAGCGTTAGGAACATCGACGGCGTATTTTTACAGCTTGTACGTCACAATCGGCGACAAACCGTCAGAGCTATACTACGAAACGAGCGCCGTACTGATTACGTTGATCCTGCTCGGCAAGCTGTTTGAGCATCTGGCCAAAGGCCGTTCATCGGAAGCCATACAATCATTGATGGGGCTGCAAGCGAAGACGGCCCTCGTCATTCGCGGCGGCGAAGAAATTCGCATGCCGGTAGAGAGCGTAGTCGTAGGGGATATGTTCCTCGTAAAACCCGGCGAGAAAGTGCCGGTGGACGGCATCGTCGTAGAAGGGGAAGCCGCCGTCGACGAATCCATGCTGACCGGTGAAAGTTTGCCGGTCGGCAAGCGAACCGGCGACCCTGTGTTCGGGGCGACACTGAACAAGGACGGCGTACTAAGGGTGCGGGCCACCAAAGTCGGGAAAGAGACGGCGCTTGCCCAAATCATTAAAGTCGTGGAAGAAGCGCAAGGCTCCAAGGCGCCGATTCAGCGAGTTGCGGATGTGATTTCAGGGATCTTTGTACCGATCGTCGTTTGTATCGCCGCGGTAACCTTCCTCGCATGGTATTTCCTGGAGCCTGGGGATATCGCCGGAGCGCTGGAGAATGCGATCGCCGTTCTCGTCATTGCATGCCCTTGCGCATTAGGGCTTGCGACACCGACATCGATTATGGCAGGCTCCGGGCGTGCAGCCGAGCTCGGCATATTGTTTAAAGGCGGGGAGCACCTGGAGAATACCTACTCGGTCTCGACTATTGTATTAGACAAAACCGGGACGGTAACCAAAGGAAAACCGGAACTGACGGATATTCGGGTGGAGGGGGCCTTCCATGAAACGCAGCTGCTCTCTTGGGTTGGCGCAGCCGAAAAAAATTCTGAACACCCTCTTGCGGAGGCCATCGTAGCAGGCATTCGTAAGAAAGGCATTTCCATCCCGCGGGCCGAATCGTTCCAGGCGATCCCGGGCTACGGGATCAAGGCGATCGTCGAGGGTAAGGGAATGCTGATCGGGACCCGGAAGTTGATGGAGCGGCACGGCGTGAATGTAGAGCATGCCTATGAGGAAATGAACGGATTGGAATCCGAAGGAAAAACCGCCATGCTTATTGCCGTTGACGGAAAATATGCCGGACTCGTGGCCGTAGCGGATACGGTCAAGGAAACCTCCAGATCAGCAGTGGCTCGCATGAAGCAGCTTGGCCTCGAAGTCGTGATGATCACCGGTGATAATGAACGTACGGCCAAGGCGATTGCAAGCCAGGTCGGAATCGATCAAGTTCTGGCTGGAGTGCTTCCGGAAGGCAAAGCCAGCGAAGTGAAGAAGCTGCAAGCGGCCGGCAAGAAAGTAGCCATGGTCGGAGACGGGATCAACGATGCTCCCGCGCTGGCGACGGCGGATATCGGTATGGCCATCGGAACGGGAACGGACGTAGCGATGGAGTCGGCAGACGTGACGTTGATGCGCGGAGATCTGAACAGCATTCCGGACGCGATCTCCATGAGCAGGAACACGATGGTCAATATTAGGCAAAATTTATTCTGGGCGCTTGCGTACAATGTGATCGGCATACCGATTGCGGCATTCGGTTATCTCGAACCATGGCTGGCCGGAACGGCTATGGCGCTGAGTTCGGTGTCCGTCGTACTGAATGCCCTTCGATTGCAGGATGCGGAAAAAACGGTGAAGGACGGAGACAGAGGTATGAACGGTAGGATGCAATTCGTATTGGTTATCTTGCTTGTCGGCATGTCGTTCTTTGCAGGTTATGGATTCGGGAAGCAAGAGAACGCTCCGAAGGCCGATCAAGCGGCAACGGAGGAAAAGAAGCAGGATTCGCATGGCCATGGTAACGATAAGGACGGTAAGGCTTCAATGGCAACAGATGCGGTGTGGTCTACTGAGAATGCCCGGGCCGGGGAAAGAACAACGGTGCGGATTCACATACAGGACGAAAAGAAGGAACCGGTTCAAAATTTTGAGATCAACCATGAGAAGCTGCTGCATTTGATCGTCGTCAGCAAAGATTTGTCATACTTCGATCATATTCATCCCGAGTATAAGGGCAGCGGCGAGTTCGAGATCGCGACCACTTTCCCTGCCGGCGGCGATTACAAGCTTATAGCCGACTATGTTCCCGCCGGCGGGGGGAAGACGACCCGAACGGAATGGATCAAGGTAGAGGGGGCTTCCGCCAATAAAGTACCGCTTAAGCCCGATCGCGAGCATTCGAAGGTTGTGGATGGTGTGCAGGTAACGCTTGAGAACGATCACCCGCAAACCGGCGGGGAGGTTGAATTGGCTTTCAAGCTTGCCGATGCGAATACACAGGAGCCTATAACCGATTTGGAACCCTATTTGGGCGCTGTCGGCCATGTGGTCATACTGAGCGAGGACACGGAGCAATACCTGCACGTTCACCCGGTCGATGAGAAAGCGAAGGGTCCGGAGGCGCGGTTTGTCACCAGCTTCCCAGGTGCCGGGATTTATAAAATATGGGCCCAATTCCAGCGGAACGGCCAATTGATTACAGTACCTTTTGTCGTCAGGGTGGAATGAATGGACGAAACGTCAAAGACGCTCGTCTCCCGATTGAACCGGATCGAGGGGCAGGTCCGCGGCATCTAGGGAATGATTGAAAGGGATATCATTTGCGATGAAATCTTGAATCTTAAAAGGAACATGAAGGAGATGGTCCGGATGTTGAAGTTTTTATTACGAGTCGGAGTTTATCTAAGTATGATCGCTGTGTTTGTGGGCGGGGTCGCCGCGTTCGGATATTTGGGTTCTCAGAAAGCGTTCTGGGGCTCGGTTCGCAAGGAACCCGTTCCTTCTCTGCAAGGAATGCAGAAACCCGAACATGATCCCAATAAACCTACGGTTGCCGTTTTGCTGGGGAATGAAAATACGGAGGGCTTGGATTTCACGATTCCGTACCAAATGTTCTCGATGACCGGCGCATACAATGTGTATGCCGTTGCTGCGGACAATCAGGTGAAGACACTGACAGGCGGATTGGATGTGGTGCCGCACTACTCTTTTCAAGAGCTGGATGAACTGCTGGGAAGAAGCGCCGACATTATCGCGATCCCTTTCATGACGATGGGGGACCCGAAGAAATATGAACCTGTCCGTGAATGGATACTAAAGCACAAGGAAACTACGCTGTTAAGCATATGCGCCGGATCGGACAATCTGGCCGCTACCGGATTATTGAATGGGAAGATTGCAGCATCGCATTGGCAAACGAAGTGGATCCTTACCAAGAAATATCCTGAAGTAAACTGGCAATGGGATCAGCGTTATGTGACGAATGGCGATAAGATGATATCCTCGGCAGGCATATCGTCAGGGATCGATGCCGTTCTCTATGTCATTTCACAAAAGCTGGGCGAACCGATGGCGGCAAAAGTAGCGAAGGAAATGAATTATCCTTCTTACCACTTCCTTCAAAACCCGAAAATAGAGCCATTTTATCTCGATTACCGCTATGCAACCTATGTATTGAATAATGCTTTCCAGTGGAACAAGACAAAGGCAGGCGTGCTGCTGTATGACGGTGTGGGGGAAATGGCGGTGGCTTCCGTATTTGATATTTATTCCGACTCCGGAACGACTAGAGTTCTGTCCGTGTCAAGAACGGATCAGCCGCTTGTGACGAAACACGGTTTGAACGTGATCGCCAGACATACGATGTCCAATCTCCCGAAATTGGATAAAATGATCGTTCCGGGCACCGAGGCAAAATTACGGGCAACGGAGGAAATCAAAAGCTGGAACGAGAGGGGCAATGCCATGGAACTCCAGTTCGTTCATGCCGATTCCCCGAATCGATTTTTGTTCGAGGTTCAGCTTGAAGATTTAGCGAAGCAAGAGGACCTTCTAACCGCTAAACATGCGGTGAAACGACTTGAGTTTCGGGCTGACGATTTCCGTCTTGAAGGCAACCCGTTCCCTATTGAAACTTATGGAGCGCTGCTTCTAACCTTAGCCGTAGCTGTTCTGGCCGCGGTTTATATGGACAGACGATTCATTCTGAAGCGAAAGCTACCGTGCTGTGCTCATCGCAGCAAGACGCTAAGTTAAAAAGTCTCCATGCCGCATGGCTGAATCGCTGCAAGCGAGCCTTAGGCGACGGACTTGATAGGTATCTGTTTTCCCCTCCGGGCACACGGCTTTCCAAAGCTGCTGCCGGAGGGGATTTTTTTGCAGAGCCGGTTCCTCAACATTTGCGTGCAGACCGCAATCTTTTGCGCTGCCTTGGTCATTGTTTGCGCGTTGCACGGTCTCCTTTCACGATAAGATGTTTATAGGAACAGCATCGTGTTAACGAAAAAATACGCAACAGAACTACTTGAATAAGGAGCGGGACCATGAAGCGAGATCAAATATTGGATTGGATGGGGATTGTCAGCCAGATCGGTTTACTCTTATGTTTTTGTGCGGCCGTTTGCCTGGAGCTTACAGGAAACGAAGAACTTAAGCGCATAGTGGGTATATCCACAGCCGTTTTCCTGACGATGCTGGTATTCACCTTCGCTGTTTACCTGTTGGAGATTTATAGGAACCGAAGAGTTGGGAATAAATTTATTCCGTAGAGGGGGTTATTCATTTGAGCAGCTTCAACCACTTTTTACCCTATGTCAGCAAACAAAAGAAGCTTTATATATTAGGATTTGTCGGCAGTTTATTCCGGTTTCTGATCCCGCTCTGCGTACCTTTGGTTATTAAATATTTATTTGATGAATTACTTCAGAACGAAGCGTTGTCCTATGCAGCAAAGATACAACAATTGCTTCTCATTGCCGCTATTATGCTTGTTGTATTTTTCCTAATTCGCGGGCCGATGGAATACGTCAGGCAATTTTTCCTGCATAAAGCCAATAACAATATCATCAAGGCGCTGCGTACCGATGCTTTTCATAAAATTCATTCCCTGGATACGAAGTATTTTACTGAGAATAAAAGCGGGGAAGTCGGGTCGCGTCTCTTCGACGATATCGAAAAAATAAGAGGGTTCATGACCGCTGTCTTCTCCAACATCTGGATCGAAACGGTTGTGCTGGGTTTCGTCGTCAGCGTGATGCTTACCTTGAACGTGAAGTTAACCTTGCTTGCCGTTCTGCTGGTCGGGATTCAATTTGCGCTCGCTCACCTCCTTTCCAGGCGGTTAAAAACCACTACGCGCCAGATGATGAGCTATCGCTCAATTCTCAGTGGATTTATATTTGAAAAAATCCAGGGAGCCTTTTGGTCCAAGCTGTTCTCAGCCGAAAGAAAGGATAAAGAAGAACTCGATCAACACTTGATTCATTATGAACGTCTTACGGATCATCAAGCCAGAATGAATGCGATATCCTTAGCTTCGGTTAACGTTCTAAGCGATGTGACTCCGTTTATTGTTGTGCTGGTCGGCAGCTTATACGTCATAGACGGCGGTTTGACCCTTGGAACTTTAATTGCCTTCTTTGCCTATGTAGATCGAATGAGAAGCCCCGTCACGGCCTTGGTTCAAGCTTTTCCTGCGATCACGGAAGGAAGCGTTGCTCTGCAAAGGATGTTCGAATTTTTACACACTCCCGTCACCATCAAAGAAAAAGATCGTCCTTATGAATTAAAAGAGTTTACGGACTCCATTACATTCCATCAGGTTTCTTTCTCCTACAATAATGAGGATAAGGTGATCAAAGACTTGTCTTTCACGCTTCAAAAAGGGAAGACCTACGCATTTGTCGGCGAGAGCGGAGGCGGCAAAAGTACGATTTTACAACTTTTGACCCGGATGTATGATGCAGACGGCGGAGAAATTCTTATCGACGGCGTTAACATCAAGGACTATTCGATCTCCAGTCTAAGGAATCAGATGGGGATCGTTACACAGGATAACTTTTTATACAGCTCTTCGGTGAAAGACAATATTCGAATGGCGAGGCTCGACGCTGCGGATGAAGAGGTGATTGCCGCAGCGAAGAAAGCCTTCGCTCACGATTTTATTTGTGCCTTACCCAACGGGTATGATACCGAAATCGGCGAAAGAGGCATTAAGCTTTCCGGTGGTCAGAAGCAGCGGCTTGCACTCGCTCGCGTCTTTTTAAAGGATCCGGCCCTGATTCTATTAGACGAAGCAACCAGCGCACTTGATAATGAAAGCGAAAAGCTCGTCCAGAAATCGATTTATCAAATAGGTCGTGAAAAAACGATCATTATGATCGCACACAGGCTCTCAACGGTGCTTGAAGCCGATACGATTTTTGTTGTTAAAAACGGGAGCATTGTCGAAAGCGGCAATCACAAGCATTTGATGGAGCTGAACGGTTATTACAAAGAATTGTATAACGGGCAAAACGCTGTTGGAGTTTTGTCTTCCCCATCGATGTCCGGCTTTAGGCGAACAGAAGTACGAAGCGGAGCTGTAAGGCATGCCTAGCGCATAGGAAAAAGGCTGTAACGATTATGTGCTGTACGGTAATCGTTCAATAAAATAAAGCAAGCGGCAGTCTGGAACTGATTTTTATTGTTCTGGACTGCTGTTCTTTGTTTTAAAAGAAACTTGACCTGAAAAGCATTTCATACCTTACGTTATTTTATGGAAAAAAACGATATTGAAAGGGGTCTAGGGGAAATGAACTACAATTATATCAACAAAACCGAACTAAAGGTTTCTGAAATAGGCTTTGGAACGTGGCCGATCTCCGGGCATGGTATGGGTTCGGCAGATGAACAACAATCTCTGCATACCCTCTTTCATGCTCGGGATAGGGGCGTTAATTTTTTTGACACCGCTGATATGTATGGGTTCGGGTATGCAGAAACCTTATTGGGGAAAGTTTTTAAACACCATAAAGACGATGTGATTATAGCCACCAAAGTAGGCATGCAGTGGGACAATCAGGGGAATCTTCGAAAAAACCTGCGAGCGGATTATATTAGGCAAGCTTGTGAGGACAGTTTAAAAAGGCTGCAAACAGATAGAATTGACCTGTACCAGCTTCACTGGCCGGATCCTGAGACGCCGCTTGAAGAAACGATGGAAGCATTAAGCAGATTAGTAGATCAAGGTAAAGTTCGCTACGTGGGTGTATCCAATTTTTCTGTGGAAGAGATGAAAGAAGCGGGTAAGTATTTGCCCCTTGTTTCGAATCAAATTGAATACAGTCTGTTGGAGAGGTCGCCCGAGAATGAAGTGATTCCATACGCTTCTAAGGGTCAGATCTCGATTCTGCCCTATAAAATACTAGGCAGAGGAATCCTGACAGGGAAATTTAAAGGGGTAGCGCATTTTGAGAAGGGAGACTGGAGAAGCGAAGAAGAGATTTTTAAGCAGGAACAATTAGCTAAAAGTCTCGCAGCCGTTGAACAGCTCCGTCCCATCGCCGAAAGCTATGGCTGTTCCATAAGCCAGCTTGTCATTGCCTGGGCTTTGCGTTGGGATATGGTTCCGTCCGTCATCATCGGCGCGAGGAGACCGGAGCAAATTTCTGAAAGCTGCGCTGACTTGAATTTCTCGCTGCATACGGAACACATTTCACAAATAAATGCTCTATTTGAACAACCTGACAAACAAAACAATTAAGCCTGCTTGACTGTTAATGCGATTAAATAAACGAAAAAAACTTCTTGACCTGAGAACGTTTTCATCAATTACGCTTCATTTTGTAAGGCACGGCGATCTTAATTTCTCTTAGGAGGACAGTAAAATGAAAAAGGAAAATGTAGTGAATAATATTCTTGAAACTGATTTTAAATTGAATCAACGTCCGAATAATGAACCTTTGCGAGTGCTGAGCGAAGACGATTGGAAGTTCTGGAAAGACAATGGTTACGTTATTATTCCTAATGCCGTTCCACAAGAAAATATCGACCGACTGGTTAACCTGATTTGGGAATTCGAAGAAAAAAATCCAAACGATCCGGAAACCTGGTATACGGCTCCACGCCGCGAAATTCAGATGAAGGAGCTGGCCAATACGGGCATGGTTGAGCTGTATAACCATCAGTATTTGTGGGATAACCGTTCGTATGAACGGGTATATAACGCTTTCGTTGATATTTGGGGAACCGAACACCTGTGGGCCAGCATCGACAGATGTAATCTCAACCTCCCGTTAAAACCCGGTCATGAATATAAAGGTTTCATACACTGGGATGTTAATACTTCCTTGAATCCGATTCCAGTCAATGTTCAAGGTGTATTGTCACTGGTGGATACGGATGCCGAAATGGGAGGGTTCCAATGTATTCCCGAGCTGTATCGGGATTTTCATGAGTGGGTGAAGACTCAACCTGCGGACAGAGACCCGCATAAACCTGACATAACCGGCTTTACCCCAACGAAAATAACGGCGAAGGCCGGGGACCTGCTTATTTTCAACAGCATGCTGGCACATGGCATTCGTCCGAATCATTCTACGAAGCCGCGTATCGCCCAGTACGTATCGATGTTCCCGGCACAGGAGCAAAATGAAGCATTAAGAAAATCCAGAATCTTGTCTTGGAGCGACAGAATCCCGCCTAGCGGCATGGCGTTTCCGGGAGATCCCCGTAACTGGGAACAAGTAAAATACGAACGGGCTGTACTTTCCGAATTAGGCGAAAAATTGCTGGGCTCGAAGTCATGGTAACGTATAGTCATTTCTTAGGATAGGGATCATCGCTGCTGCTGCGAATTTAATACCGTGGGAACACCGGTAGCTAAATTCGGGCAGCAGCGTATCGATCTAACAAAAATGAAATCGCTTACAAAAATAAAGGAAGAAATGATTTGAAACCAACTCATTACAGGGGGAATTTGAATTGAAAGCAAAAAAACTATTGATTTCGGCTTTATTCGTTAGTTTAGGTTTGACGGGGTGCAGCCCCCAGCCTGAAACGGCATCTTCTGGACATAATTCCGCAAAGGAAACGGTAGTTAATCTTCAGATGTGGGAAGGTCCTGAAGGTGAAGCTATGCGACCCGTTGTTGATGCCTGGAATAAAACGAAGACGAAAGAAACGGGGATTAAGATTAATCTTTCATTGCTCGGAAGGAACGGGTACGCGGACAAATTGACAAGTCAATTGTTATCCAAAAACGATACTATCGACATTGTATATCCCATGAGCTGGTTTGTACCCCAATACGCACAAGGGGGCTTCTTGGAACCTTTAGATAGCTATATCGCTGAAGATTCGAATTTCGCCATCCAAGACTTTATTACAGCCGGTCTGGATACCGGGAAATATAAAGGGAAGCAATATGGCATTCCTGTCGATATGTCAGAACCGGTCCTCTTTTATCGTAAAGATTTACTTCCGGTCCCTCCGCAAACATGGGACGAGGCGTTGGAAGCGGCCAGGAAATTTTCCAAGAGCACGAATTCGGATTCACCGACACAATTCGGTACAACGTTATACGCTGCGGCAGGATTTGCGGAACCGATGCATATGTGGGAAGAGCTATTCTGGGCATACGGTGGAGAGCTGTTTGATAAAGAAGGCGCTCCAAGCATAAACAATGAAGCTGGACAGAAAGCGACGCAGTATGGCGTCGAATTGGTCAAAAATAAATGGGTGCCGGCAGACTATACCAACTACGAGTATCCGCAAACTTTGGGTGCTTTTCAAGCGGGGAAGGTAGCCTTTATTCAGCAGTGGAATGCGGCATGGGCTGATTTATCCAATAAAAATAAATCTCCGTTGGTAGCGGATAAAGTCGGTTATGCTCCAATTCCGGGCGTCAAGCAACAAGACGGATCGATTAAGAGAAGTTACCATGTTCATTCGATCACACTGGCCATCAATGCCAGCTCTAAGAAGAAAAGTGAAGCTTTTCAAGTTATCGCTTACCTCTCTGGAAAAGAGGGGGGGCTGGAATACACGCTAAGAGGGGGATCAACTCCACGTCAATCTATATTTAAAAGCGATAAAGTGAAAGAAGTGTATGGCGATTACTATTCTTTCCTGGCAAACGAGGTAGACAAGCACGGAAAATCGGAACCCCCCATCCTTCCAATGACCTATATCAGCTCGAACATCATGAATAAAGCGTTAAACGCTGCTTGGAGCGGTGCCATAACCGTGGATGAAGCATTGAGCAGCGCGGAAAAAGATATGAAAACTCAATTAGAGAAAACGAAACAGGGTGAAATGAAATGAGTAAACTGGCAAGGATTAGCATGCTGGCACCTGCTTCCGTTATTCTTTTTGGTGTCACGTTCTACCCTTTTGTTTTTAATTTGTTTTTTAGCCTTATGGACGTAAACATTCATAACTTTAACGAACCCCGCTTTAACGGGCTGAACAATTATAGCCGGTTATTCCTGGATGTGAATTTTTGGAGCACCTTGAATTTCAGCGCCGTTTATTTGGCAGGCTGTTTATTGCTGGAAACCGTATTCGGCTTTGCCTTGGCTTTGCTTGTTAATCGTTGTACGGCCGGGAAGAAATTCTGGTTCCCGTTTCTCCTGACCCCTATGATGATTGCTCCGGCGATGGTGGGGATTATGTATCTTGGTCATTTTGATTCGTTGACGGGAAATTTAGCTTATTATATTCAAACGCTGCTGGGTATTTCAGATCCGCTCCTTACAGGGGTGTTAGGACAAATCGTTCTTATTCTGATCGATACGTGGCAATGGACGCCGTTTATTTTTTTGTTAGTCTACGCGGCCCTTCAAGCGGTTCCCTCTGATGTATATGAAGCGGCAACGATCGACGGAGCGAACGCATGGCAAATGTTTGGGAAGATTACGTTCCCATTGGTACGTCCCGCACTTGCCGTAGCGATGATTTTTCGTACCCTGGATTTAATAAGAACGTTTGACCATCTCTATATTATTAAAGGCGGAGCCGATGGCTTCGGGACCTTATCCATTTATATTTACCAAACGGCTTTTCAAGGCGGAGATTTTGGCAAGGCGAGCGCCGTCACCTTTATTCTGTTCCTGCTACTATCGTGGGCCGTTCGTATCATGTTCCGAATATTGATGGGCCGCACACTTTCCGCTAAGAAGGAGACAACATGAACGAGATACGAAAGAATGGATGGGCATATGTTCTCATAGCTGGTTTTATCCTTGTTTTCAATGTCCCGATTCTACTTACACTATTAAATTCTTTAAAGACGAACCAGCAAATCATCACTCAACCGCCCGTGTGGATCTTTGCACCCATCATCGAGCATTATGAACGAATTTTTCAGGATGCGAATTTCCCGGTATGGTTTTATTTGAAGAATAGTATATTGACTTCTGTTTTTGGTACGATCCTTACGATCATGATTGCATTTCCTGCGGCCTACACGATGGCTAGGCATAATACCGGAGGCGAGAAGTATGAGCTCTGGCTATTATCAACACGCATGCTGCCCGGGGCTGTATTTATTATCCCTACGTATGTGTTGTTTAGTGTTATCGGTTTAGTCGACTCCCCGCTTGGTCTCATTTTGATCTATTTAAGTTTTAATCTGCCGCTCGCCATTTGGATTATTCGCGGATTCGTACGGGAACTTCCGAACGAAATTGATGAGGCTGCCGGGCTTGATGGAGCCTCTACATTTAAGATCATGACGAGCGTCATTTTTCCAATGACGGCTCCAGGTATCATTGCGGTAGCGGTATTAACGTTCGCCGCTTGCTGGAACGAATACTTTTTCTCCCTTGTATTCTCGGATTTGCATGCAACAACATTTACCGTGGCGGGGCAAAGATTTATGACGGGGCATGCCATTTTATGGGGCGAAATTTCTTCAGCGGTTACGGTGGGGATTATTCCGGTTATCATGGTCGCTTTTATTTTTCAGCGGTTTATGGTGAAGGGCTTAAGTATGGGAGCCGTAAAATAGAGATAACCGTAGGGGGAGCAAAGGAACGCTTTGCACCCCTATTTTTATAGGGGAAGGGAAGCCATTGGATGCTTGATAAAAAGCAATAAAAGGCTCTTGACATGGTATGCTTTTCACAAAATAAGATACAAATACAGCAGCTCGAAACCTATAACCGGCCGGTTGGAGCAGCCAGACAGTATCTTACTTTGTCACACTAGGAGGTAAGTCAGGATGGATCATAACCGATCCTGCGATAAACATGCACAACCAAATAAGGAGCTGCTGCATGTGATGAATCCGGAGATCAAGTTACAAGCCTCGTGCGAATTTGCACATAAGTGTAAGCTAGCTTGCAAGCGCTCCAATACCAACCCTGAATGTACAGTAAATTGTCAAAAAAAGAGTCCTTTCTAATATTGAAAAAAACTTCTTATTACTTGGAGGGTTATCGAATGAAACCTTATAATAAAGTCAATAACATGGTTGAAATCACCACCCCATTCAATCAGCGTTTAAACAATGAACCACTGAAGGTCCTTAGCGAAGAGGATTGGCAGTTCTGGAATGAAAACGGATATGTCATTATTCAAGATGTCATTCCAAAGAATCAAATCGATCGCATGGTAGACCTCATGTGGGAATTTGAAGAAAAAAATCCGAGCGATCCTTCCACTTGGTATACGCCGCCTCGGCGCGAAATTCAAATGAAAGAACTGCAGGGCACGGGTATGGTTGAGTTGTATCATCATCAGTATCTATGGGACAATCGTACGACGCAAAAGGTGTATGAGTCATTCGTGGATATATGGGGAGATGAAAAATTATGGGTAACCATTGATCGATGCAACATCAATTTTCCTGTTAAGCCGGGATTTGAGTGGAACGGGTTTATCCATTGGGATGTAAACACTGCGTTGGACCCTATTCCTGTCAATGTTCAGGGTATTCTCTTCTTAGTGGATACGGACGAAGAAATGGGAGGATTACAAGTCATTCCTGAGCTATACCGAAATTTCGACGAATGGGTGAAAACGCAGCCTAAAGACAGGAATCCGTATAAACCGGATACAACCGGATTTACTCCGACGAAATTGGTTATGAAAGCTGGCGATCTGCTTATATTTAACAGTAAATTGGCTCATGGCATTCGTCAAAACATTTCTAGCAAACCCTGCCTTTCTCAATATATTTCCATGTTCCCTGCACAAGAGCATGATGAAGAGTTACTGCATTCGAGAATAGCTTCCTGGGATCAGAGATTGACTCCGGAGGGACTCGCGTTTCCGGGAGACCCCCGAAATTGGGAACGGGAAAAATACGAGCGGGCTGTTCTTACGGAGTTAGGCGAGAAGCTGCTAGGATTGAAGAAATGGTGAATCGTTAGTGGAAGCATACAGCAAGGAGGAGGTCAGATGGCCAATATTAAACATATTGCCAAGTTGGCTAATGTTTCAATTTCTACGGTTTCACGTGTATTAAACAATCAGCCGTACGTAAGTGAAGATAAAAAGAAAGCTATATTCGATGCCATCGAGCAATTGGAATATACCAGAAATATGAATGCTATTCATTTAATTAAGGGAAAGACCAATCTGGTCGGGGTCATGATGCCGTTTATTAACCATGCCTATTTCTCCAGATTAATGGAAGGGATTTCAGCTGAAGCTTTCAAGGAGAATTACCAATTAATATTATGTCAGACCAATTATGAGTTATGCAATGAAACAGCCGTTTTGGAAATGTTGAAAATGAAGCAAATTGACGGCATCATTATTTGTTCAAAAAGCATGCCCTTGGAGCAAATTGAACCCTATACCCGATACGGACCTATTGTAGCATGTGAGGATGTCAATCAATCGCCCGTTTCTTCGGTCTACCTCGACCACTACACCAGTTTTAAATACGGTATCAACTATTTAATTGAAAAGGGACATCAATATATTGGTCTTTGCTTAGGCAGAAATAGCGGCGCTAACAGTCAATCACGCTTGAAAGCGTACAAGGATGCGCTTCATTCCATAAATCAGCCTTTCCGGGAAGAATGGATGTTTTATCAAAGCTATAGAATTGAAGATGGGGTAGGGGTGTTAAACAAACTGAGAACAATGGAACAAAGGCCTACCGCCCTCCTGGTGACCAGCGATCAGGTTGCTGCAGGAATCATTATGGAAGCAAGGAAAAACGGGATCGAAGTGCCTAATGATCTTGCCATTATCGGGTTTGATAATCAACCCATCGCAGAAGTTTTCGATCTGACTACAATAGATAATCAGCTTATGGAAATGGGAAGCTGTGCGTTTCGGATTGTCCACGACCAAATCGCGAAGAAAAAAACCGAACCGGAATATCGGGAATTTGATTTTCGACTTATCGAGCGATCTACAGTTTAATTGACTTTCATTTTGAAACAGGAACAAGGGTGGGCGACTTTCAAAAAAGTGTCCATCTTTGTTTTTTTGCGTTTATAATCAAAGAGATCTATCCGATGAATCTATCATTGGGCGAGTAGGGCGAATTGAAATGTTAAAGAGGAAGGTGAAGTATGGAAGACATTCGCGTGCTCATAGCCGAGGATGACCGGGGATGAAGCGTCCCCCATACCCGTAACGCTGGGTATAGGCTTATTAACCTATGCCAGCGCCGCATGTATGGATTCGACCGTCTCGAGCATCAGCTGGCCCAGGCCGCTTCGGCCGAACATCTGACTGCCGCCATTGTGGAGGATGTCCGGGGCTTCCGGGAGCAAGCCGCTCTTGATGATGACATGACCTTCCTTGCTGTCAAAATTACGGGGGTGCAGTACTAATCACACGGAGGGGATATGCATATATGGAAGCGGGAGCGAATTATAGAGTCGCCGTTCTGGGAGTTGAAGGGGAAACTACGGCAAGAGTCATGAATGCGCTGCTAGGCTACAGGCTGCTGCCGGATAAAAATATACATGGCAATGGGATTCTTATCCAACATTCGCAGCGGCCGGCCTTACAGATCACGCATCACCAGTATCAGGGGCTGCCTGTAGAAACCTATCCGCCGAAAGGCAGGCGGATGCATCCGAACGATCTGCGGGACTTGCTGCATGAGAAGCTTGGCGCAAAGGGATTGACCATAGGGGATATAACCCTTTCGTATAGCTACGAGGAGATAGGCATCCAGTGGACCCGTGCTTCTTTAGTAAACGGGATTGAATTTGCCTTGATGGGTAACATTAACTTATGGACAACACATAAAGAGGCTCAAATTACATATCCCGATTCAGACGAAGAGGTCGACTTTTACCGTTTGCCGGACCTTACAGGCGCGGACATGGTGCTAATTATTCTAAACATGAGCTGGGGATATTTCCGTTCTACGGACATGTTGACCGACTATATCGAGAAGCTGCAGGCGAAGGGATTCGGTAAAACGAACGGTAATAAACCGATCTATTTCGTCTTAGATACGTACGGCAAGCCCTCTGCGAAGGAAGCGGCGGAGAGACGAAGCATGTATATGCAGGCGATCAAGCCCTTTATCGAGCTCCCGGCCTTCTTCGAGATCAACGCGCATTACGCCTTGCAGGCGAGGCAGTTTATCGAATCGGAAGTGGGCTTAGAGGAACTGCAGCAGGACGAATCGATTCAATTTTTTGATTTGGACGGGACCTTTATTCAAGGATTGAACCTGGAGCCTGTTCATGTCCAGCGTTTACAGCAGGTTAGCGGCATCGCGTTGCTGGAAGAGGCGCTCGCCGATTTGGCAAGCGATCATAAGCCGAAGATTGCCCGCGCCGCCAGCATCACGCGCAAGGCTCCGGCAGAAAGACCGAAGCCTGAGCCGGTAAAAAGGCAGAGGAAAGCGACCCCCGGTCCAAAGCCTGAAGTGGACATGAAAGAAATCGTAGCTGCGCTTAAGAAAGAAGTGATCGCCACCATTAAAGAGGAACGGGCGCTGCCCAAGCAGCGTTCGCTTAAAAATCACGAGATCCGCGAGATCTTCCTTGCTGCCTTGAAGGAGGCGAAGGAAGAAATCAACATCATCAGCCCTTGGATTACCAAAAAAAGTCGTCGACGCCGATTTTATTCGCATGCTGGAAGAAGCCCTGAAGCGGGGAGTTCGCATTAAGATTTTGTACGGAATTAGCGACCCCTCCTCCCGCCAATATGGAAAACCGGACGAAACCGTCCCCTTGGCCGCCAGTTTGGTCAAGAAGTTTAGCAGGTACGGCGATTTATTCAAAATGAAGTACGGCCAGACCCACCAGAAATTGCTCATCTGCGACAATCGGTATTTCGTGGATGGCAGCTTTAACTTCCTCTCCTTTAAAGGCGAGTTTGTGGACGGTACGAGATCGGAAGGCGCTACCTATTCGGAAGATCTTGTTCTTATCCAACATAAGAGAAGCGCGTACTTCGATTTTTAATGAATCGAATGGCAGCCGGCATGTCCCGATGTATGCGTCGGGACTTCTTTGCGTTTCAGAAGGTACATGGGCCGCACGAGCTGCGGTTTATGGTGCGGTTAGCAAGAATTTTCCTCAAAGCGCCAAGATATGTTCATTTTCATCGAATGAAGGATATGCTATATTACAAAGTTGATCCCGTACCACGTTAACGTGAATCGCGGAGAGGAGGATACCCTGCATGCTCCGGTGGATAAAATCGCCGCTATCTTCAATTCGGGGAAAAATCATACTTTCCTTTATCCTGCTCATCTTTATTCCTATCACCATTATCATCTATAACGTATATGTATCCAGCCAGGAGGTCGTGCGCCGCGAAGTGAATCAGAGCCGTCAGGAAGCGGTTCGCCATACGGCAAGCAGCATCGACGGGACGGCTGAGCGGATGCTCAACGCCTCTCATTTGATCGTCAACGATACCGAAGTGGCTGCTTATTTGCAGATGAAAGACCGGCAGGGCTGGATGACCGATTATCCGTCGTTCCAGCGATTTACGTCGGTTCAAAAGAAGCTGATGAATATTCGCGACATTCTGCTCGACAGCAATGCGGTGGTCGCTTTGCTGGACTTTGGCGGACATGTCTTGTCCACAGCGCCCGGTTCCGAGGAGTCGGGGCTGTACGAGCAGCTCCAGAAGGAAGCCTGGGTCCAGGAGACTCTTCGATTAGAAGGCTGGCCCTACTGGCAGCTCGCGTATCAGGGAACGCTCCTTCCTCCGTCGCAGGCTGCGGAAGAGAGCTCGCTGTTCCTGATGTCCCGGCTGATTAAAGACAGCTCGGACGGCAAAGCGGCAGGGCTTTTGTTGATTGGGCTGCCGTCCCCGATGGGGACGGGCATCCTCCCGGGGAATGCCCCGGGGACAGACCAGGCGACGCTGCTGATCAAGAAGGACGGGCAGCTGCTCGACCAGCGGGGGCCTGATCTGCCGCAGGAGGTCGTGAGTCTGGCCCTTCGGGCGGACACGCTTTCCCGCCAAGAGGAATACCGAAGCATTCAAGCCGAAGGACAGCGCTTTGCGTTGAATGAGGCGTTCATGCCGCATCTGGGGTGGACCGCGGTGCAATTGGCCCCCGAAGAGGAGCTGCAATCGCGTCTGGGACAGATCAAAAATCAATCGCTGCTTTGGCTGCTTGTTTGGTTCTTGATTTTCACGTGTGCGTTTGCGCTTGTGATGCTGCAGTTTGCCAAACGGATCGGGCGGCTGCTGCATTCGATGGACCGGGTTGGACAAGGGGACTTCTCCTCCCGGGTTTCCGTTCGCGGGTCGGATGAGGTATCTCAGCTTGGCTTGCGCTTCAATGAGATGGTCGGAAGACTCGACGATCTGATCCTGAGGCTGTCCGAGGAGCAGCGGCGCAAGGAGGAAGCGAGGTTTCAAGCGCTCCAGGCGCAGATCAATCCCCATTTCCTGTTCAATACGCTGAATTCCATCAAGTGGTCAGCGATGCTTTCCGGGGCGCAGCACGTCAGCCAGATGATTACAAAGCTTGGCAAGCTGCTTGAAATCTCGATGAGAGCGGATCGGGAGCGGACGACGCTGCGTGAAGAGCTGAGTCATCTGGAGATGTATATGGATTTGCAAAAGCTGCGCTTTCACGATAATATTCACGTTCACGTCGACGTGCCGGAGCGGCTCATGTCTTGCGGAATTCTTCAATTTACGCTGCAGCCGATTGTGGAGAACAGTATCATTCACGGGAATCGTACCCCGCTGAAGGTTTCCATCACCGCCCATGAGGAAGGGGACAAGCTGGTGCTGTCGATTTCCGATAACGGACAAGGGATGGAGCCTGACCAGCTCGAACGCCTGTTCACGGACGGAGCGCCGTCCCATGCCAAATCGACCGGCATCGGCATCCGGAATGTGCACGAGCGGATCGCGATGCATTTCGGACCCGGACATGGGCTCCACCTAAGTAGTGTACCCGGTGAAGGGACGACCGTGACGGTCACTCTTCCGCTTGCAAAGGAGGCGGCGCAGCATGATTAACGTGTTGATTGCGGACGACGAAATTTTGGTCCGGATCGGATTGAAAACAATCATTCCTTGGGCGGATAACGGGTTTCGACTCGTCGGGGAAGCCTCGGACGGGAATGAGGCTCTGGCGATCATGGAGCGGACCCCTTGCGATATCGTGCTGACGGACATTCGGATGCCCGGTTGTGACGGGCTGCAGCTGATCGAACGCATCAAGGAAAAGTTTCCTGCGGCCAAGTGCCTGATACTTTCCAGCCATAACGATTTTGAATACGTCCAGAAGGCGCTGCGGCTGGGCGCTGTCGATTATATCCTGAAGCTGACCATGGAGCCTGAGGAGCTCTTGGCCAAGCTGGTCCGGCTGAAGGAAGAGATTGAGGCGCAGCGGCTGACCGCCACGGCAGCGACGCGGCTGGAGATGCAGGCACACTTGTACGGCAAGGAAGTGAAAGAGAAACGGATGAGGGATCTGCTGACCAAGCAGTGCACGCCGGGAGAGATCCGGGCCACCTTCGCGGAATTTCACATACCGGCGCTCACCCCCCCCTACCGTATTGTGAACCTCCAGCTGGACGCTTATGAGGAGGTGCTGGAGGAAAATAATTTCAAATCCGAGAAGCTGCTGACTTATACCGTGGCCAACATTCTGACCGAAATACTGCGCAAATACGACGACGGCGAGCTGGTGGAAATCGAGGGCGGCCGGTTTGCGGTCATCACCGATTATATGGAAGCGGACATGCTGCTTGAAATGCAGGAGGCGGTCCGCACGTTCCTGAAGCTTTCCGTGAGTGTGGGTTACTCCGATTCGCTGATGTCGACCGATGAGCTGTACACCGGCTATCTCCAAGCCAAGACAGCGCTGGAGCACCGGTTTTACCGGGGGATGGGCGGTATCATCGCTTTCGATTCGCTGCAATATGCGGGTCCCCTGGAGACACACGTTCCATGGACGCAAGAGCAATGGATCCAGCTGATTGAGAAGCAGGATGAAGCCGCGGTGCTCGCGCTGTTGGACCGGTGGACGGACAGCCTGCGCGAAGGGCCTTTCCGGAGCCCGGATATGCTGCGCGAGGAATGGGTAGAGCTCGTCCACATTTTCGGTCACGGATTGCGCCCGCTGAAAGGCGATTTATACGCCGTGCCTCCGCACCGGAACCGGTATCCGCTGCACGCCGTTCGCCAGATCGAAACGCTGGAGGAGCTTTACGCGTGGTTTTGCGGATGGATAGGCGGATATTTTCAATATTACAAGACGCTGGCTACGCAGCAGTGGAGACCGGAGATTGCAGCGGTCGTACAGCGAATTCGCGAGCATTACGACGAACCGCTGAAAGTATCGGAGCTGGCTAAGGAAATCGGGTTTACGGAGAACTATTTGAGCGTGCTGTTTAAACGGGAAACCGGGGAAACCATCATGGACTTCATAACCCGGATCCGGATGGATAAAGCGAGGGAGCTGCTGAAGGACCAGCACTACAAAGTGTACGAGATTGCGGAGAAGGTCGGGTATACCGATACGAACTATTTCAGCAAGCTATTTAAAAAAGTGGAGGGCATTCATCCGCTGGAATACCGCAAAACGGTGCTGGGCCGTAAATAAGCAGCAACCAAGAATGAGACGGTTTTTAGCAGGAATCACCCCTTCTGCCGCAGGTCCATCTTTGTTAAGCTGAGGTTCGAAAGCTAAAGCATACACCATGGAGGGGTTCAAGCTATGAAAAAATGGGTTATGGGTACGGCTGCCGTTGTCATGTCCGCGTCCTTAATTGTTAGCGGTTGCGGAAGCAATACCGATACGCAAGCGAACAGCGGCGCAAACGGCGAGAAGAAAGCGGTGAAACTGCGCATGTGGGGCGCCGTTCCGGAAGAGAACGGGCCGAAAGCCGTGATTGACAAGTGGAACCAAAGCCATCCGGATATTCAAATGGAATATGTTCGCTACGTCAACGACGATTCAGGCAATACGAAGCTGGATACGGCATTGATGACGCAGTCCGACGCTCCGGATATTTTCGTCAGCTACGGGGAGGCCAACCTGAACCGCCGCCTGAATGCGAGCATGACAGCTCCGCTTGACGAGCTGATCAAGAAAGAAAATTTCAATGTCGAAGAGATCATCGGCATGGAGAACATCCAGAAATTCAAGGATCAAATCCACTATTTGCCGGCGAACAAGATTATCGACATGATCGTCATCAACAAGAAAGCTCTTGATGAAGCCGGTGTCAAGGTGCCTGCCGAGTGGACGTGGGACGAGTATGTAGCGCTGGCTCAAAAGCTGACGAAGGACGGACGGAAGGGCAGCTTCATTACGCCGGGCTCCGACTTGTTTATCAGCAAATTCGCGCTGGCGACCGTACAGCCGAAGGATGCTTTCTATACGGCGGACGGGCTGTCCAACTTCAACCACCCTGCTGTGAAAAAAGGCTTGGAGCTGCAAAAAGCGTTGTATGACCAGGGCTCCATGGTGCCTTGGGCGGAAGGCGTAGCCAACAAGCTGGATCCGGCGAACGAGCTTCTGACGGGCAAAGCCGCGATGGTTTACGGCGGCACGTACATGCTCCGCACGATCAAGGACACGGCCAAATATCCGCGCGACTTCGCGGTAGCTTTCGCTCCTACTCCGCAGTTTGCGAAGGGGACGAACGTCAACAACGGCGGTGTGAACGACTTCATGTCCATTAACAAGAACAGCGCCAACAAGGAAGCGGCGTTCAAGTTCATGGCTTGGTACCTGCAGGAAGGCAACATGGATATGGTTGCCGGCGGACGCATCCCGACGAACAAGAAAGCAGACTTTAACAAAATTACAGAGCTGATCATCGGACAAGATGAGAAGATCATTGATAAAGAATCGTTGACGGCGCTGATCAAGGGCAACCTGACCTTTGCAACGCGGTTCAACTCGGTCGCATTCCCGCAGCTGAACACGATTCTCCGGGAAGAATCCGAGAAGTTCTTCATGAACGTGCAGGACATCGACAAAACGATGGAAGCCTTGAAGTCCCGCGCCGACAAGGCTATTCAATCGGAGAAGAAATAAGGCTGCGCCCATAAGCGTGCCGACGAACGCCCCTATCTTAGGATGGGGGCGTTTTTCTCATGACCCGAACCAAGAATCACCCTTAAAGTGCAAAGCTTTCGCCATTCTGTCCGGGGGCCGGGTCTCTTACAATGAGAGCATCAAGAAAAGAGGGTGACTTCACGTGAAAAGTAGATTTAACCAACAAAACTTCAAGGAGAATCTGGCGGGCTATCTGTTTATCCTGCCTAACTTTCTCGGGGTCTTTTTATTTGTCGTGTTTCCGCTTTTATTCAGTCTGGTCATGGTCTTTATTGACTGGGATTACATGATGGGCTTCTCAGGCATTGAGTGGGTCGGCTTGGCGCACTTCAAAAAGCTGATGACCGACGAGTATTTCCTGCAGTCCCTGAAAAACAATTTCATCTTTACGGCGGTGACGGTGCCCGCGGCGATGGCTATCGGTCTTGTCATTGCGGTCATTCTGAACAAGTTCGTCTATTTGAAAAATTTCCTCCGCGTGTTGTTCTTCCTGCCCTATGTAAGCAGTATCGTAGCGATCTCGATCGTGTGGAGCGTTATGTACAACCCGGCGAACGGACCGATTAACGGAGCGCTTCGTTCGTTAGGCGTCGAGAACTTGCCCGGCTGGCTCGCCAGTCCCGATTGGTCGCTGACAGCGATCATCATCATGGTCGTATGGACGTATACGGGCTATACGATGGTGCTCTACATGGCCGGCCTTCAAGGGGTGCCCAAGGATTTGTACGAAGCGGCTTCGATCGATGGAGCTACAGGCGTGAAAAGCTTCTTCAAAATCACGATTCCGATGTTGAAGCCTACGAGCTTCCTGATCGCCGTGACGCTGATCATCTCGACCTTCCAGGTATTCGCGGCCGTGGCCGTTATGACCAAGGGGGGGCCGCTGAACTCGACGATGGTGCTCGCCTATCACATTTACGTTCAGGCGTTCCAATATTACGAAATGGGCTACGCCGCCGCCATGTCCTGGGTCTTGTTCCTGATTATCTTCGTGATCACCATGCTGCAGTGGCGGGAACAGAAAAAATGGCAAGATCAGTTCTAACAACTTCCGAGTAACCGGTAAAGGAGCGCACATCCCATGAATACGACATTAAAAATGAGAGAGGTCGGCCTGAAGCTGGTCATGACGGTGATCTTCACGGCGTTGGCCGTGGTCATGGTCACGCCCTTCCTGTGGATGATCTCATCTTCCTTCAAGCTGCCAGCTGATATTTTTAAATACCCGATCGATTGGATTCCGGAGCGATTCGTTCTCGACAACTACAAAGAGGTTTGGTTCGGCAAATACCCGTTCCTGCTCTACTATTGGAACTCCGTCAAAATTACCGCGATCACGGTAGGCGGTTGTCTCATTACAAGCGCGCTCGCCGGGTTTGCCTTCGCCAAGCTGAAATTCAAGGGACGTGATTTCTTATTCGTCCTTTACCTGGCCACGATGATTATTCCCGGCCAGATTTTGCTGGTGCCGCGGTTTATCCTGTTCGATAAGCTGGGCATGCTCAATACGCACTTGTCGCTGATCCTGCCGGGCATGTTCACGGTGCTTGGCACGTTCATCATGCGTCAGTTTTTCAGCACGCTGCCGAATGAATTGCTGGAGGCTGCGAAGGTGGACGGCGCCGGCTACTGGCGGATGTTCTGGCAAATTTCGCTGCCGCTGACCAAGCCCGCTCTAGTGACGCTGCTGATCCTTACGTTCACCTGGCACTGGAACGAGTACGAGAATCCGCTTATTTTTCTTAGAGACAACAAACTGTATACGATCCCGCTCGCGCTCACGAACTACGTGGACGAGAACAGTACGAACTATACGTTAATTATGGCCGCTTCCGTTTCCGCGCTGCTGCCGCTGATCGCCATTGTGTCGATATTCCAGAAATGGTTTATCGAAGGGATCGCCAGCTCGGGAATTAAGGGATAAGGCATACGAAAAGGAGCTGCTTCTACATGCAAACTATCGAAACGGATATTGTTGTCGTCGGCGGAGGGCCGGCAGGAATCAACGCGGCCATTGCAGCCGGACGAAGCGGTGCGCGGACGCTGCTCATCGAGAGATACGGATTTTTGGGAGGGATGTCGACGATCGCGCTCGTGTATCCCTGGATGACCTATCATACGATGGACGGGAAACAGGTGATCGCCGGGATCGCCCAAGAAATCATCGACCGCCTGATGGCGCTGAACGCCTCTCCGGGACACGTTCGGGATACTTGCGGGTTCGTCAGCACGATCACGCCGTATGATCCGGAAATTTATAAGGTGCTTGTGCTGGATATGCTTCGCGAGGCCGGCGTGAAGCTGCTGCTGCATAGCTTTGTGGACGACGTGACGGTGAAGGACGAACGGATCGAATCGGTTCGGCTCACCTCGAAATCCGGCAAGATCGACGTGAAAGCGAAGATGTTCATCGACACGAGCGGCGACGCGGATGTCGCTTACCTGGCCGGTGCGCCGATTCTGAAAGGCCGGGATGAGGATCAGCTCACCCAGCCGATGACGATGAAGTTTCGCATGCGCGGCGTCGATCTGGCCCGGGTCAAGCAGTACATGATCGAGCATCCGGAGGAGTTTTACAAGAAAACGCCGATCGATGAGCTGGATCAATTGCCGCTGACGGCGGTTCAAGGCTTCTACAAGCACTGGAAGGAAGCGGCGCTGCCGATCAACCGGGATCAGGTGCTCTTCTTTACCGGTCCGGGCGAAGACGAGGTGCTGGTCAATACGACGCGTGTGCAGGGGCTGGACGGAACCCGCGTGGAGGATTTAACGGAAGCGGAAGAGCTCGGCCGCAAGCAAGTGCTGATGGTCGCCGATTTTATGGTCAAGCATCTCCCGGGGTTTGAGAAAGCATCGATCTCGCAGGTCGGCGCGCAGATCGGGATTCGCGAGACGCGGCGTCTGGACGGCGTGTACAGCCTGCAAATCTCGGATGTGACGGAAGGCCGCCGATTCGAGGACTGCATTGCCCGCAGCGGCTACCCGATCGATATCCACGATCCGAAGAACAAAGGCGTCACCGCGGCCTGGATCGCCGGCGACGGCGCCTATGATATTCCTTACCGCAGCCTGCTGGCCAAAGGGGTTTCGAATTTGCTTGCGGGAGGCCGCTGCATCTCCACTTCGCACGAAGCGCTGGCGACGACGCGTCTTTCCCCAAGCTGCATGGCGACGGGGCAGGCGGCCGGAACCGCAGCCGGTATGGCGGTGAAGCAGGGCGTCAGCCCGCATGAACTGAATGTGAAGGATCTGCAGCAGCAGCTTCGTCAGGACGGCGTCCTGTTAGACTAAAGAAGAACATAGAGGAGACAGCGAGAAACCGATGCGAACAGGTCATATCATCTATCCTTACGAGCCGTGGACGATCACGGAAAGCTCCTTCGATACAGAGACGAATCAACGAGACGAGACGGTGTTTGCCGTCGGCAACGGATACATCGGCATGAGAGGCAACTTCGAGGAGGGCTATGACGGTCCGAAGGGGACCTCGCTTCACGGTACCTACTTGAACGGATTTTATGATTCCTCCCCGATCGCTTACAGCAAGGGGCGTCAATACGGCTTTGCGAAATACCATCAGACCATGCTGAACGTGACGGACGGCAAAATCATCGAGCTTTATGTGGACGGACAAAAATTCAGCCTGTTTACGGGCAAGCATGAGCAGTATGAACGCAGGCTGGATATGCGCAAAGGCACGATGACCCGTACGGTCGTATGGGAGACCGCAACCGGTAAGCGCGTCCGGATTCGGACGGAACGGTTCGCTTCCTTCACGAATAAGCATCTCGCGGTGATCCGCTACGAAGTGACTCCGCTTAATTTTTCCGGGGAGCTTCAGCTCGTTTCGGCGATCAACGGAGAAGTGACGAACCAGATCGCCTCCGGGGATCCGCGTGCCGGCTCGGCCTTCGGCGGACAAGTGCTGCAGACGAAGGAATCGTATGAGAACCATACGTTCGGCGCTCTGCTTCAACAGACGCAGATGACGAAGTTCTCGCTCGTTTGCGGCATGGAGCATCAATTGAGCCATCCGTACCGGTTGGACACCCGGTTGGAAGGGCAGCGGCTGGAGAAGCGGTTCCACGTAATGGCGGAGGCGAACGGGACGGTCGTGCTGGAGAAGTACATCACGTACTATTCCTCCAAGGATTACCCGGAAGCCGAGCTGCTGGAGAAGGCGACCCGGGAGCTGGAGGATGCCAAGAAGGCCAAATTCGACGCTATCGCTAAAGCGCACCGCGAGGTTCTGGACGGATTCTGGCAAACGGCCGATATCCTCGTAGAAGGCGACGAGGCGCTTCAGCAGGCGCTGCGCTTCAACGCTTTCCACTTGCTGCAGTCGGTAGGCCGTGACGGCAGGACGAATATCGGCGCGAAAGGGATCACCGGCGAAGGCTATGACGGCCATTATTTCTGGGATACCGAGACGTATATGCTGCCGTTCTTCCTATACACGAAGCCGGATATCGCCAAGCAGCTGCTGCGCTACCGTCATCATATTTTGCCGAAGGCCAAAGATCGCGCCGCGGAGATGTCCCAGGCCGGAGCGCTTTACGCTTGGCGTACCATCGACGGCGAGGAGACGTCGGCCTACTATGCGGCCAGCACCGCCCAGTATCATATTAATGCGGACATCGCCTATGCGCTCAAGAAGTATGTGGAAGCGACCGGCGATCAAGCCTTTCTATATCAGGAAGGGGCCGAAATGCTGTTCGAAACGTCGCGCTTCTTTGCGGATGCGGGCGATTGGATCGAAGGACGGGGCTTCTGCATCAATGGTGTAACCGGCCCGGATGAATACACGACCGTCATTGACAATAACACGTACACCAATGTGATGGTGAAGGACCAACTGGAATACGCCGTGAAGGTAGCGGCAGAACTGCGTGCGCAGCAGCCGGAGCGCTGGGCCCAGCTTCAGCAGGCGATGGGTCTCACGGAAGAAGAAGTGGAAGGCTGGGCCAAGGCCGCCGAGCATATGTACGTGCACCGGGAGAAGGGGCTGATCGGCCAGGACGACACCTTCCTGACCAAGGCGAAGTGGGATTTTGCAGGCACGCCGAAAGAAAACTATCCGTTAATGCTGCATTATCATGCGCTCGTCATCAACCGGCACCAGGTGCTGAAGCAGGCCGACTTGGTCATGGCCTTGTTCCTGCAGGGAAACCGGTTCACGACTTGGGAGAAGCAGCGGAATTACAAGTACTACGAGCCGTTAACCACGCACGATTCGTCGTTATCCGCGTGCATTCACGGGATTGTAGGAGCCGAGCTCGGGTATGTGGATGAAGCGTACGATTACTTCATGCAGACGGTGCGGGTCGATCTGGACGATTACCACTTGAACGTGAAGGACGGCATTCATACCGCTTCGATGGCCGGAGGCTGGTTAATGATCGTCAACGGTTTTGCCGGCATGAGACAGTACGACGGAGAGCTGTATTTTGAACCCGTCATTCCTGCGAATTGGCCAAGCTACACGTTCCGTATGGTGTACCGCGGAAGCGTGCTGGCCGTTAGCGTCCGGAAAGACCAAACGACCTACGAGCTGGTCGAGGGCATCCCTGTGACGATCCACCACGTGGGGAAAGCGGTGCGTGTCGATCGGAAGGTCAGCTTGCCCAACCGGCAGCTGGAAGCCGTGATCTTCGATCTGGACGGCGTTCTGACCGATACGGCGGAGTTCCACTACCAAGCCTGGAAAGAGCTCGCCGACGAGCTCGGGATTCCGTTCGACCGGGCGTATAACGAGAATCTGAAGGGCGTCGACCGGAGAGCGTCGCTCGAGCTGATCCTGCAGCAAGCGAGCCGTACCTACTCCGAGACGGAGAAGGAACAGTTCATGGCCCGCAAGAACAGCCGGTACCAGGAGCTCATTCGCACGATCCGGCCCGAGCATCTGCTCCCGGGCATCCCCGAGCTGCTTGAGGAATTGAAGAGCAACGGGATCAAGATGGCGGTCGCCTCGGCCAGCCGGAACGCGCAGGCCATCCTGCAAGCTTTGGCGATCACGGATTATTTCGACCACATTGTCGATGCCGGGGCTTTGGAACGGGGCAAGCCTGATCCCGAAGTATTTCTGAAAGCCGCCGAAGCGCTCGGCGTACGGCCGAAGAACTGCATCGGCATTGAGGACGCCTTCTCGGGTCTTGAAGCTGTGAATGCGGCGAATATGGTATCCGTCGGCGTCGGCCATCCGGAGACGCTGGCCATTGCGGATACGGTGGTCGCCTCCACCGGGCAGCTCAGCTGGAGCCGCTTGAAGGAAGTTTACGAAGCACGCGCTTAAGCCGCGCTCCCATAGCAGGGCTTAGGGCATGACCTTACAACTATCTTGAAAGTAACTTATAGCGTAAGTTCAAAAAAGACAACACGAAACTAGGCGCAGCTTAAACGGTTTTTAAAAAAGCTGCGTCTTCTTTCTTAGTCTGAGTGGGGATGGATTAGGATGCTTCGGGTGTGGCCAATGTTACGGTAAAGCCAAGGTTCTCGAGCTTTCGAACGGTCTGTCTGACGATGGCGTCTTGGTGTCGCTTCTCGAAGTAATCCGCCCCTAAGTCTTTGTAGTCTTCCTGCCGGGTCAGCAAATGGTAAGCGATCGTCATGATTTTCATTATTCTGTGGTGCCCCGAGAGGGGCATGGGTGGCTAACGGGCACTTTTGGGTGCCCGTTTTCTTATGTCATTTAATAACGGTAGGGCGGATACGGCATCGGGATCACCGGCATCGTTTCCGGTCCAGGGGTGACGGGCGTAGGGGGTCCGTCCGTCTGCATTTGTCCGGGCTGAGCGGGTCCTACTCCGTCACTGGGACATCTGAACAAGAAGGCCAAGGCGCAGCGGGGGCTCGCGTTCCTGATTCTCTCCGCGATCTGCTGCCCGGCAGGACCCGTAATCGTGACCCGGTTATGTTCAATAATGACTTCCCGCCGCGAAATAGGAATCTGGCTATTCCAGAGTCCGGCTCCATAAGGAGCAGATCCATCCGGTTGGGGATAGACGGGCATGAACGACCTGTTCGCATAATAAGGGTTTCCGTAGAAGACGGGATACCAAGGGTTATTGTACATATTTTCAACGTCCTTCCATAGGGATAATCCCCATAAAGTATGCCCGGGTGGGCTATTTGGTTCACCTGACATCTGACATCTCACATCTCCCATCTCCCATCGGATGAATCATCCCCCGCCAATCATAACGCATATTTAGCATGGCCCCTCCATACTATTTACAAAATATTCGACCCTTCAAGGAGCTGATTGTATTGCCCTCCATCGATCTGGACAAACAAATCTTTCGGAAAGCATTCAGTGGAGCCCGGCCTTGGGGTGATATACAGGGGCATCAAGCTGTTTCTTCGGCATTGAACACAAGGAGAGGCTTCGATTTAAATGCGAACGCTTTTGCGTATTTCAGCCTGATGAAAAAATGGGGAAGCGTGCGCTTTTTGTCCCATATAAGCGCGGAAGCGACGGTGCAAGCTCAAGCGCAGACTCCCCTGAATATGTTCAGGGAGGCGGGACTCGCGATCCGGCTTCAAGCGATAGCGCGGCTGGCTGCCGGTGTCGGGCTCAGCCTGGATATGACCGTTGGAGACCTGCTGAAGCTGCTGAAGCAGCGTCCGGAAGTGCAGGGGCTCTTCGGAAACTTGCTGGATATTTTTCTGGAGGAAGTTTCCCTCGAAGGAGCCTTGTACGCCCAGGCGGCGATAGCTGTCATGGCGTATGCCAATCTGGTTGTAACCGGATCCTTGTTTCGCAGTGACGAGGTAAAAGAACCCGGGTTTCAGATGGTTTTCGAAATGGGGATGGGTTTCAAAGCCGGCGGAGGATATCGGGTGGTCCTCGATTTGAAGATGACAGAAGCCCGTCGTATGGTGGCCCGGATATCGGACGTCCTCGTTTCCGGACTGGTTCGCTCGGCGGAGCAATCGGCAGGGGCAATCCGGGATCTTGCTTCGCTAGAAGCGGTGTTAAAAATCGCCGTTCGCCTTGCCTATGAAATCGGTAAAGCTTTGTCCGACGCCAATACGGTGACTGCAGATGAATGGAGGCAGCGCTCTGTTCAAGTGATGGTCCAGGAGGCGCAAAGATGGATTCTGTCGCAAGTCAGTTCTTTTGCGGTAGAGCGATTCCGGGTCCTGCTTCAGGAAGCTAATATCCAGACGGAGCAAAGCCGCCAATTCCTTAACCTTCTGAGCGGGAAGGCTGCTGAACCCGTGCTCGCGCAAGAGGATTGGGATGAAATATTACAAGCAAGCGAAAACCTGATTTCTTCCTTTCCGGAAGAAGACAAGAGGCAGCAATGGCTGCAAACCTTGTCTATGGCATGGTCCGCAGTCACCTTGAATCATGATGCAGCTGCGCACATTTCCGCAGATACTGCGCTGTACACGTTTACAGGAAATCTCGCCGCACAGCCTCCGGCATCCGTCAGAAGCTGGATCAATCTCCAACTGAACCAAGGTTCGGAACAGGCCTTGCGGAAAGAAGACTTGATCACGTTTCTTATGGGCAATCCGCTTGCTTTACTGCTGCAGGAGTCCGGAGAAACGACGGCGTTTCTTCGCGTGTTCGGCGCTGCCTTCACCGGTACGCCGCAAACCATTGCCGCCTCTCTATTTTCTTTCCAGGGAAGCACCCCCGTGTCGGCGCAGGAACTACTGCAAGCGATACTTCCCGAGTTCCAGTCATTCGCCGGGAATTTGCTATCCGGGCAGCTCGTTCCTGCAGTGAGGCGGGCTCTGGGAGGAAATCCGGAGATTGCCGCTCTATTAGACCATGCACTGCTCCCCGCCCTGCAATTGATGAATGAAGCGGTGCTCCCCGAGGTGCTGCGGGGGTTCCAAGGCGGAACCGGCAAGCAGGAAGTGCAGGAAGCCCTATCCTCGATTCTATTGACCATGATCGGCCGGAATATGGTGATCTTGATCGAAACCGTTCTTACCGCGGTACAGCAAAATGTGGCAAGTCTCCTCAATCGTGCAGCGGGTCAAATCTCGGACATCATGGATGTTTTGAAAGGCGTGGGCGGAGGCCCCGAGGTCGAGCTGTTGGATACGCTGCTGGAAGAAAGCTTGAAGATCGTCGGGGCCAACCTCGGCCCTTTCCCACAGGATTCCCAAGCCCGCATATTCGGGCTGCTAAAAAGAGTTGTAACGCCTCTCGAAGGCTATCAGCCGCTCTCCTTTATGAATGAATTGCGGCGGCCTGAATGGGTTCCGCAGCAGGACGCACTTGAACAAATAGGGCAGGAACTGGCGGCACTGCTGTTCGGGCGGATGAACAAAATTTCGATGGATTTGCTGCAAATGATCTTTAAGGTTGTTCTTGACAAAGTCCTTGCAGAGCTGGAAGCCCTCATTAAGGAATTCCAGAAGGAGATTAACAAAATTGGAAAATATCTGGAAAATCTCATTCGAACCATCGTTCTGGATCAATTAACCAATCTGTTCCTTGTGGAGGCCAGAAGAGCTTTAGGTTTCCTGTCCTTGGTGCCGCAGATTCGGGATGCCGTCGAACGTGAACTAACGAATGCAGTCAAAGCGGGCGTCGAACGAGTGATTTTGCCGGCCGTTCTGGGTCCATTGCGGACGATTGATTTTGACCCGGGCCCGATCTTGGATGCGTTTCGAAACAACGGGGATTTTGATGCTTTTAAGCGCACGATTACGAGCCAGCTTCGCGAACATGTGACACGGCAGATTCAATCGGCGAATCTTGGTTTTGACCTGACAGTCCCCGTATCGATAGAAATTCCCAGTCCCATTCCCGGACTCCCGCCGTTTAAGCTCAAGGAGAATGTCCGGCTTGGACGTATCGGACCCCCCTCCGCCAAAATTGTTGATGAGGTGATGCGGGCATTCGAGAACCAGTTTAACTTTGGTCAACTGTTCGAGGTTCTCGTCCGTTATGTGGTGCCTGTCTTCAACAAGGAAAAAGAAATCGATAGTCTCAAGAGCGAAATGAACGCCTTAACCGATCAATTCAGGATGAACCCGAGGCAGCTGTACCCGGCGGCGCCCGGATCTAACGCCCCCTTGATTTTCTTCCATCTGGTCCGTAACGGTGGTTCACATCGGGTACTGGAAGCTGTGCTCCATTATCCGGGTCTTGTTCCAAACTCCGATGGATGGCCGGCCCTCCTTGCCGTTTACTTGAACGATAAGGTGCTGCCTATGGCCACTTTCTTCTTCGAGGAAAACCGGACATTCGACGCCTCAGGCCTGCCATCTGGTCTGACGCTCCGGCGGCACCTGGGGATGGAAGAGTTAAAGCCGGGTAAAAATACGCTGTCAACGATAGCTCTTGACGGATATGGAAACCGGTATGAGATGTCCCGTTCCTTCTTGTTGAAGGTGTAGGGATTCCCATACAACCTGACATTTCTTTTGCCGGAAATTCGGGTTGGCAAGAACATGGACAGGCTGTTACAAAAGTGTGGATGGTGCCATTTCTCCTTTAAGCTATCGCTATTTACGATACCTTGTATATTCAAAACAAATTGTAATGCCTCCCTATATTTGTTACTTTTCAGATAAACGGTTTGCTAACTTCGCAACGTATTGAAACCGTTACCATTCAAGGGGGGGTATCACCGAATAACTATAGATCATTGAGATGCAGGACGCGCATTTGTTCATGGTTTGCCTAGGAACAGGAAAAAATATTACTTTAAAGCGCGGAAGGGGTTAATAAACAATGAAAAAACATGCACTATCAGCGATGCTCTTTATATTATTTCTCAGTACTGCACTCGTTGCCTGTAGTAAAAATGAGCCCGTACAAGCAGATACCAAGGGACAGGCGGCGGGAACGTCTAATCCACCGGCTGAATTGAAACCGATTACATTATCTGTAGGTTTGCTGAAGCTGGCCGGCGGTGTGCCCTTATACCTTGCTTCGGAAAAAGGTTTTTTTAAAGAAGAAGGCATTACCGTTGACTACAAATGGTTCGATTCATCCAATGCGGTCAACGTGGCCGTCGCGTCCAACAATGTGGATGTAGGAGCGGCCGGTTTTACCGCAGACTTGTATAATATGGTAGCGGCCGGTCAAAAGGTGTCGATCGTGGCCGATAAAGGTAAAGAAGAAAAGGGTTATCAACTGTCAGCCTTACTCGTGCATAAAGATTCTCCAATCAAGACGATCGAGGATTTAAAGGGTAAAAAAATCGGGTTAACGACGATCGGTTCGTCCAACCATTATATGTCGGTTCGTATTTTAGAGAAGCACGGCATGACCGTGAAGGATGCTGAACTGGTTCCGATGAATACGACCCGAGGCCAGATGGAGGCCCTTAAAGGAAAAAATGTGGATGCGATTATTCTGAATACATCCAACATTACGGTTGCGCTGAAAGAAGGGTATGCCAGAGTGCTGGCCAATGTGGCGGATGAAATGACCTACCAATCGACGGGGACGTTCATTTCACCGAAGTTCGCGGAAAATAAGGATGCGGCAGTACGCTTTTTACGGGCATATGTGAAAGGAATGCGGTATTATCACGACGCAGTTCTGATGAGAAAGGACGGCCAATTGGTAAAGGGACAAAATTATGACGAGGTCGTAAAGATCGTGGCCAAATATACGGAGCAGCCGGAAGATATTATTAGAGAGTCTTTCCCTTATATGGATCGGGACGGCAAGCTTATGGTTGACGATATCCAAACACAGATCGACTGGTATACGAAGGAAAAATTGATGCCCAAGCCGCTGCAGGTCAAGGATATCGTGAATACTGAACTGCTGGATGAAGCATTGAAAACGTTAAAAACTAACGTTATCGCTTTAATCATGGAGCGTGTATCTTAAACAAATTGCAATAACCTCATAGTTTTGGTAGCTTTAAGATGATAGCGGTTACAAACAACATGATTTGGAGGCCGACACGCATGCAGAAAAAATCGATATTCGCACTAGCTGTACTCTTGTTCCTCGCCACGGCGCTCTTTGGCTGTGGGAAGAAGGAAGCGGATCAGGGTAACGCTTCGCCCGCTTCCAATTCACCGGCTGAAAAGAAACAGGCTACCGTTTTATTGGGCTTGCTGAAGCTGACCGGCGGGGCCCCGTTGTATATCGCTATGGAGAAAGGTTTTTTTAAGGAAGAAAATCTTGATGTCCAGCACAAATGGTTCGATTCGTCCAATGCTGTTAACGTAGCATTAGCATCGAACAGCATCGACGTAGCTGCAAACGGGTTGACCGCAGACTTGTACAACATGGTAGCGGCAGGCCAAAAGATGTCCATCGTGGCCGACAAGGGGAAAGAGGAGAAAGGCTATCAGCTATCGGCCGTAGTCATACACAAGGACTCTCCCATTACGAAAATTGAGGATTTAAAGGGTAAAAAGGTAGGCGTTACTTCGATAGGTTCGGCAGGCCATTATATGATCGGAAATATTCTGGAGAAGCACGGGATGTCGTTAAAGGACATTGAACTGATCTCGATGAACTCGACCAGAGCTCAAATGGAGTCATTGAAGGGTAAAAATGTGGACGCGGTCATGCTTCTGTCATCGAACATTGCGATTACCTTGAAGGAAGGGTACGGCAAAGTTCTGGCTAACGTGGCGGACGAGATGAGCTACCAATCGACGGCGATTCTGACCTCGCCGAAATTTACAGCCGATAAGGATGTAGCCGAACGGTTTATGAGGGCCTACATCAAAGGGACACGCTATTATCATGACGCCGTACTGACTAAAAAGGACGGTCAATTGGTCAAAGGCCAAAACTATGACGAAGTCGTAAAAATCGTAGCCAAATATACGGAGCAGCCGGAGGAAATTATCAGGGAATCTTTCCCTTATATGGATCGGGATGCCAAGCTGACGGCGGATGACATCAAGACGCAAATCGACTGGTATCTGAAAGAAAAATTGATTACCAAGCCGCTGGACAGCAAGGAAATCGTGGATACCGAATTGTACAATGCAGCGTTAAAGACACTGGAGAAATAAGCCTGCGATAAACGAAACAATTAAGATCCGGCCGCTGACCGGATGACGGTCAGCGGCGCTAAAGGAGGCTGAATAGGATGGAACAAGTATCGAAACAAGCAGCTTCAGCGCCACGTCAAACCATCCGTAATCGGGTAGCCTTTCTGGACAAAAAAACACCGGTATATGCTTCCGTGCTGGGGATACTTGGCATATTGATCGTCTGGGAGCTCATAAGCCGTATGGAATTGGTACCGGCCTTATACCTGCCGGCGCCAACCGCTATTGTTGCAATGGGCTGGGGCATGTTAACGACAGGGGAAATCCATCAAAATTTGTTGGCGAGCTTGTACCGGATCGGCGCAGGTTATGCAATCGGCGCGTCCGTCGGCATTATCATCGGACTCCTTCTCGGCTTCTTCCGATGGCTGGATGCCGTTCTGACACCGGTCGTATTCTCGATCTTCCCGATTCCGAAGATTGCGCTGCTGCCGTTGTTTATTATGTGGCTCGGCATTGGCGAAACGCCGAAAGTAACGCTTATTGCGATCGGTGTATTTTTTCCGGCCGTAATCAATACGTATGCCGGCGTGAAAAACGTCGATCCGATTCTGATAAAAGCCGCAGTCACCTTTGGCGCCAAGCCCTTCAATGTGATTCGCAAGGTGATCCTGCCGGCTTCGCTGCCCATGATTTTCGCCGGTTTGAAAATGTCCGCATCCATTTCACTGCTGCTGCTGGTTACCTCGGAAATGATCGCCGCCAATAGCGGGGTCGGCTCTATGATTCTGCGCTACGGCAACCTCATGATGACCATGAATTTGATGGTTGGCGTCATGCTTTTGTCCGTACTGGGACTGTCGTTTAACCGGTTGCTCGAGTGGCTGGAGCGTAAGCTGCTGCCGTGGAAGTAATTCCGGCATCATAGATTGGAGGGACGTCCTGTGAAAATTGATCGTATGGACCATATTGTATTGACGGTGCGTGACGTAACCGCCACTTGTGAATTTTATCAGCACGTATTAGGCATGGAAGTGGGAATATTTGCGGGAGGAACGAGGAAATATCTGCAATGCGGCAAAAATCGGATCAATTTATTCGAGCAAGGCAGTGAAGTTGAGCCCAAAGCGGCTGTGACGGTACCAGGTGCCGGAGATCTGTGCTTTATTGCGGAAACGCCTCTGCCTGAAGTGATCAAGCATTTGGAAAGCTGCGGCGTTCCGATCGAGCTGGGCCCAATATCCCGTCCGGGAGCAATGGGACTCATGGAATCGGTGTATCTCCGCGATCCGGACAACAATCTAATCGAACTATCTAATTATGTGGAGCTATAAGCTTGAAAGGGTGGTGGAGTAATCATGAAGATCATCGTTGAAAACGTAGAAAAGCGCTTCATCGACTCGCGCAAGCAAGAAGTGACGGCCCTGAAAAACATCAATTTTACGATAGCAGAGCAGGAATTTGTCGTATTGGTCGGGCCAAGCGGCTGCGGCAAATCAACCTTACTAAATATTGTCGGTGGGCTGATGAGCCCGAGCTCGGGCGAAGTTTATTTTGGGGGCGTAAAGGGGAACAAGGAGCCCCTCCTGTCCATCGTATTCCAGGAAATTGCGCTGTTCCCTTGGCGAACCGTCTACGAAAACGTAGTGTTCGGGCTGGAGGAGCGGGGGGCCAGCAAAGAGGAGCAGCGGGAAAAGGGACGCCGGTATATCGAGATGGTCGGGCTGAGCGGGTTCGAATCCGCGTATCCGAAGCAGCTGTCGGGCGGGATGAGGCAGCGGGCCGGGATCGCAAGGGCACTGGCCGTCGAACCGGATCTGCTGCTGATGGATGAGCCGTTCTCGGCGCTTGATGCACAGACACGTACCATTATGCAGGAAGAGCTGCTGTCGATTTGGAACCGTACCAAGCTGAGTACGCTTTATGTTACACACAACATCCAGGAAGCGGTATATTTGGCTGACCGGGTTATTGTGATGTCACGGCGGCCGGGAGAGATTAAGAGTATTATTCCGATCGATCTGCCGAAAACCGGGCGTAATGAAGAAAAATACCGTGTCGAATTTGACCGTTATGCGGATCAGATTTGGCAGCTTATTCGGCATGACGCTCAAGAAGCCTTGAAGGAGGCCGAGTGATGGAGCAAGCGGTTTCCAGACCAGTCGTTCCGCCGTCTACGAAGCAAGCTATCCGTAACCGCGTAGCCTTTATGGAGAAAAAGACACCGGGATATGTTTCGGTGCTGGGGATACTTGGAATTCTTGTTGTATGGGAAGTGCTCAGCCGTCTGGGGGTCGTGTCATCGTCGTATTTACCGGGGCCGATATCTATTGTTACAGCTGGCTGGGGCATGCTGCTTTCGGGGGAAATTCACCAGAATGTGCTGGCAAGCTTGTACCGGATAGCTTCAGGCTATGCTATAGGCGTATGCATCGGCATTGTCGTAGGACTTCTTCTCGGATTCTTCCGGTGGATAGACGCCATATTGACACCGATCATTTATTCGCTTTATCCCATCCCGAAGATCGCGTTGTTGCCGCTGTTTATTCTATGGCTCGGCATCGGCGAAACGCCGAAAATTACAATCATTGCCGTTGGCGTATTTTTCCCTGTCGTCATCAACACCTACTCCGGAGTAAGAAACGTCGATCCGATTTTAATCAAAGCGGCGGTGACCTTCGGGTCGAAGCCTCTTAATGTGATTCGTAAGGTGATCCTGCCGGCTTCCCTGCCGATGATTTTTGCCGGGTTAAAATTGTCGGCAGGCTATACCATGCTGCTGCTTATTTCAGCGGAGATGATTGCCGCCGACAAGGGCGTCGGTGCGATGATTCTGCATTACGGCAATATGATGATGACTACACACTTGATGGTCGGCATCGTCATTCTTTCCGTGTGGGGACTTTTGTTTAACCGTACACTGGGCTGGGCGGAGCGTAAGCTGCTGCCGTGGAAATAGGTCCATGCAGGCGCACCCCTTAGAATAGAGATTGGAAAAATCCGAAGGTAATCCAATCCATATTCTAAGGGGTGCATTTGATTTGACGGCTATGAATCCGCCGGCTGTTCATCTATTTCGGGGCTTTAGAGAGCGCATCAAGGGTGAATTTCCGGAAAAGATTCGTAGCAAGCGGCGGTTTGGAGAAAGGGTATTTCGGAATAGCGAGACCGCTATGCCGTTCAAGCACTTGCTTAATGGGCACAATCGAAGTTTTGGAGTTGACGAAGCGCTGGGCAACCCGGCTCCCCAGTAAGGTTACACCAAGGCCTTCCTCCAGAAAACCCCGCATGGTTTCCACATGGCTGCAATCCAAAATGATTTTGGGTTGAAACCCGGCTTCGCTGCACACATGCAGCAAAGCATTGCGAAGCCAAGGACTGGTTTTCACCATTAAGAAATTTTCTTGAGACAGATCGCGAAGGTCGACGCTTTCTTCTTTGGCCAATGGATGGGAAGCCGATACGACCATGACGACCCGATCGCTCATCAAGGGCTTGAAATCAATGTCATAATCGCCCGTAAAGGGTGAATTGATGAACGCAGCCTGAATTTTTTTCTCGCGCAATTCCTTCAGCAAATCATCCGTACTGGCAGAGTGAACCTCTACATGAATACCTGGATAGCATCGGATGAAGTCGATAATGATCTTGCTCAGCCCCAAATATTCAGCATGGGGAAATGCCCCGATTTTGAAATTCCCCTTATCAAAATTCGTATACTTCTGCACCGTTTCAAGGGATTGTTTAATCTCCGCAACGATGGTTCGTGCATGAACGAGAAACTCTTCTCCAGCGGGAGTCAGACGAACTGAACGCGGATGGCGCACGAACAATTTCACGCCCAATTCCTCTTCCAGTTTCTTGATCTGCTGTGACAAGGTGGACTGCGATATCGAGATTTCCAATGAGGCGGCAGAAAAGTTTTTGTATTTCTCCACGGCCAGAAAGTATTCCAACTGATGAATTTCCATTGTATCTCCCTCGTAAGCAGCGTTAGAATTGTGAATCGTTACGTATGATTATTTGTGACTTGTTACGGATGTACAGGAGACGCTAGAGGCTATTTACTACAAGTATACAATATCTAAAATGCGGTACCAATACTATTTTCGTTATGGGCAGCCGGAGAAATTAAGGCGCTTGCTGAAGCTATCGTTTTTTACAATACATTGTATACGCAAAACAAATTGTATTACCGAATATTTTTTGTTAATTTTTGTGTATATCAAAGTTGTATGCGTTTACAAAAATGTTGGCATGAAGTTAACCCTAACAACTAATCAGGAGGAGTGTTTACATGATTGAAGGAGCAAAAGCAAGCACAGCTACACGCGTGGTCCGGAAAAACAATGCGAATCCTGTACAAGAAATAGCAGCGGACATCTGTGTCGTCGGCGCAGGAATCTCCGGTATTTCGGCCGCGCTGGAGGCAGCGCGCCTTGGGCGCAAGGTTGTTTTGGTCGACGGGCTTCCAGCCCTGGGCGGTCAGGCCGTCAATTCGATCATCGGCATATTCTGCGGACTGTTCTCCAATGGAAAAAACGGATACCAGCTCACGCACGGGATTGCCGACGAAATCATCCGGGATCTTGGCGCCGCCGGAAAATTGCATTATCGCTGGGGAGAATGGAACTCCGTCATGTATGACGAAATCGCTTTATCAAGGTGGATTGAAGAGGCCGTGCGAGCGGCCGGCATCACGGTCATTCTCGGTGCTGTTCTGAGGGAGGTTACACGTGAAGAACGGCGCATTACTTCGATTGATCTTTCCACGCGTTACGGCGACATCCATCTCACTGCAACCGGCTTTGTCGATGCGACGGGTGACGCAGCGCTAACCTGGCAAGCAGGGCTGCCTTGCCAAGAACCGGCCGAGGTTTCGGTGTACGGTACCCAGATGGTCGTGCTTGAAGGTGTGGATGAGAGCCATTACCCAACCAGAGAAGAAGTGTATGCACATCAAAAAGAAAAGGGCGAGTTGTACGGGCTTGGACGTAAAGACGGCTTTGCATTCTCCTTCCCGGGACGTGGTACAGCCCTTGTCAACATGACGCATACGGAAACACCTCTTGAACCGGTGGCGGCCTCGGCCAGCGCACTGCAGGGCAAGGCCCAGGCTGATAAGTACATTCATTTCTTGAAAACGGAATTCCCTCTGGCGTTCGGCCAGGCACGCGTCCGCGGTTACGGCCTGCCGGGTATCCGTCAAACGCGTTGGATTGTCGGCAGCAAGCAGCTGACAGTTGACGAGGTGCGAGCGGGTACGCGCTTTCCCGATGCCGTAGCGCGCACCTCTTGGCCGATTGAGCTTCATAGCCATTTAGAGGGTTATGTATGGGAAACTTTCGACGAAGACCATGTTCATTATGTGCCTCTCAGGAGCATGACGCCCCCCGATGTCGATAACCTGGTTGCTGCCGGACGCTGTATTGACGCAGATACAGCCGCCCTTTCAAGCGTACGCGTAATGGGGCCGTGCATTGCAATGGGAGCGGCCGCAGCTCACGCGCTGGATCTTGCAGGTGAGGGAAGCGTGCATGAAATCGACATCAATGCGCTGCATGAGCGAGTGAGGGATAACCTGGAGCGCAACGATAAACGCAGTTCAACCGAGTCACTTGTTCCATAAGGAAGAAGCGGCGTACATGGATTTAGGCATGCTCAAACTGTAGGAAATAGTGGAGGTTCACCATGAAATTGAGCGATGAAGAGAAATATATGCTCGATGGCCGGGATGGTCGTGCCGTACAAAAGGCAATGGATTTACTTGTACGTTACGGTGAGGCATTAGGAGCGGAAAAACTGGTGGAAACCAGCAATGTAAGCACGACGGTAGTCGCCTCGAGCGGCTTAATGCGAGAGTATGCAGCTAAATATGGATTCGACGCCTTATTCTCCGAATTCAATCTGGATAGTCAGGAGGCTGTCGAAATTCCCATGGTGAAAACCCACTCCTGTCAGCTGATTACCGGCTTTGATGCCGCCCACTGGGAGCAGCTCGGGGGTACGCCTGAAAGAGTACAATCCATCAAGGAGCACGAGGCATATAACGCGGGGATCGGCATCCAGCTCATGAGCACCTGCGCTCCTTATCAGGTCGGGAACATACCGGTGAAAGGAGAGCACTGCGCGTGGATGGAATCTTCCGCCGTGATCTATATCAACTCGGTGCTCGGGGCCCGCACGAATTGTGAAGGAAGGGAAAGCACGGGCGCTGCCATGCTGACCGGCCGGATTCCATACTGGGGATACCATATCGACGAGAATCGTTTAGCTACAGACTTGGTCGAAGTCGAATGGGAAGTCGAGAGCATGACCGATTGGGGGCTGCTCGGGTACTATGTCGGAGAGGTCGTGGGTGATCGGGTACCGGTCCTTAGCGGCGTCCGACATGTTCCAAATTCATATCGCATCAAGCATTTCGGAGCCTCTGCAGCGTCATCGGGCGGAGTTGAAATGTATCATATCCCTAAAATAACGGCTGAGGCGCAATCCATCGAAGATGCTTTAGGAAAGAGAAAGCCGCAGTACACCTTCAAATTTGGAAAGGCGGAGCGGCAAAAGGCGTATGATCGCTTGAACGTTTCGGCCAAAGACACGAATGTAGACTTTATTATGCTCGGTTGCCCGCACGCGTCTATCGAGCAGATTTGGGAAATCTGCAAGCTGCTGAAAGGCAAACGCGTAAACAGCGGTACGCAGCTGTGGATTTTTACGCCGAGGGCTATCCGGGAATTGGCGGACCGGAACGGTTATACCCAAATCATTACCGAAGCCGGAGGTTTCTTGATGAGCGATACATGCCCTGCACTTGGGCAAGTGTTACCGCCCGGAACGAAAGTGGTGGCAACCGATTCGGCGAAGCAAGCCCACTACCTGCCGGCGATCATGGGGATACAATGCTGGTTTGGATCACTGAAGGATTGCATCGATGCGGCTGTAACCGGCAACTGGAGTGGAGGGCTGAGATGACAAAGATCGTATTGCATGGAAGAAAAGTAGTTGGCGGCTGCGCGGAAGGCGAGGCTCTGGTGACCCGGGATACGATTTCCGGCTGGGGCGGCATCAACCCGATGACCGGTACGATTATTGAATTGCAGCATGAGCTGCAAGGCCAGAGCTTTAAGGATAAAGTTCTTGTATTCCCCGGTGCCAAGGGATCCTCCGGCTGGTCCGCCTATTTTCACATGGCGCGAATGGTGGGTGCGGCCCCTAAAGCCATGATTTTTAATATCATGACGACGAAGGCGGCCTTAGGTACCGTAGTTTCACATGCGCCTACAGTGACCGATCTGGATCAGGACCCGCTGGATATGATTGAAACGGGGGATTGGGTCAAGGTGGACGCCGATAACGGCATCGTCGAAATCACTAAAAAAAAGGACATCCAACGGGACGAAACCACAACGGACTCGCGGCTTGGAGCGGCCGAACAACGCAGTGAAGCCGCCAGCGTATGAACAATAACGAAGAAGGAGCAGTGAAACAAATGGGTGCAGCCCCTCGATTGATTGATACAGACTTTCACAATGATCTTTCCAGTCCCCAAGATCTCCTTCCCTTTTTACCAAAAGCATTTCATCAACAATGGTTAGAGAGCGGGATCGGCGTCGGCGGAAAACCATGGAGCTCCGTCGGGTATATCCGGAAGGACGCCATCTCCGATATAGGCAGCAAACCCGGCAGCGATCCCGTATTCGCATTGAAACACCACATGGATAAGTATGGAATCGATTATGCGATTTTGACAGGGAACGCTTCCATGATCGGCATTTCTTTAAACTACGATCCTGATTACGCCAATGCCGTAGCGTCGGCTCACAACGATTGGCAGAATGAAGTTTGGCTGAAAGCCGACCCTCGTTATAAAGGCTCGATTCTGGTTAGCCATACCGACCCGGCCGCAGCAGTCAAAGAAATCGAGCGGCTGGCCGGCCATCCCGATATCGTTCAAGTGATGATGTGCAGCGTGTCGCGAACACTGCTCGGACAGCGGTTCTTTCATCCGATCTACGAAGCGGCTGAACGGCATGGATTGCCGGTAGCCATTCATCCGGGCAACGAAGGAATCGGTCCTTCGTATCCTCCGACGCCATCCGGATACCCGACCCGCTATATGGAATGGCAGAATATTATTCCGATCAACTATATGTCGCAAGTGAACAGCTTGGTATGCGAAGGCGTCTTCGAGAAGTTCCCCAAGTTGAAATTTGTCGCCATCGAGGGGGGAATCTCCTGGCTTCCCCATTTGATGTGGCGTATGGATAAAAATTACAAGGCGCTGCGGGATACGGTGCCCTGGTTGAAAGAGCTGCCGTCCGAATACATCCGCAAGCATGTAGTACTTACGACACAGCCGATTGAGGAGCCTGCCGATCCCGAGCACCTTGTTCAAATTATTAAAATGAGCGGCGCCGAGGATATGATCATGTATTCTTCCGACTATCCGCACTGGGACTACGATAACCCGAAAATGGTGCTCTCCTTGTTTCCTCGCGAGCTAAGAGAAAAAATTGGTGCCAAAAATGCCATTCAGCTGTACGGTCTGGATCAAACAGTCGATGCAGCCGGCACGGAGGGAGAAGCGGGATGAATAAATTCGCAGTAGCCAAAGTCGCAGAGCTCCGTGAAAAAGGGAGACTGATCGTAGAGGTTAAAGGGATGGAGCTGGGGATTTTCCTGGTGGATGGCCAGTATTATGCGTGGCGCAACGTTTGCCCGCATGCGGCAGCACCTATTTGTGTCGGCCGGGTATCCGGGACGCGTCTGCCTTCGATGGTATATGAATACGAGCACGGCCGTGATCAAGAGATTTTGCGATGTCCTTGGCACGGCTGGGAATTCGATCTCAAAACAGGCCATCACCTGGTGGATGCGTCGGTCAAACTGAGAGGGTTTCCCGTCGAAGCGGATGATGAAGATGTTTACGTATTGATGAAATAAGTATCCACCTGATGCCATAAGTTACCACGCAGGGGATATCAGGCATTTCGGCCGCTCTTTCTAGTCAAAGGGGCGGCCGATCGCCTATGGATAGCAGTCTACCGGTAAAGGGACGATCATGTAAACAATGGTAACATGGCTGCCTGGCATGGTGGAAACAGGTATCCAATCGCTCCTTGTAAGCGGTTATAGAAGGTATTGACATGACTAAAAATGGAAGATATACTGATTTCAGCATTTACTGTTAGAGGATTCTGGAAATTTTGAATGTTTAGTTATTTCCGAACTGGTATACCACATACCAGCATCATGATCAGCGGCGGGAGGATAACCAGACGATGGCCAAACCAGAACGGGAATTTATCGACTATCATGAATTCGAAGAACTTCCAGTCGGCGGAATCGAAGGAATAACGGAAAGAATCATCGCTAGAGATCCGGATAACGGAATGGTTACACGAATTCTTAGCTATGTTCCGGGAACGGATACGTCTCCGAACGGTGTGCAGGCCCATGATTATTGGGAGGAAATTTACATCATCGAAGGATCCATGATTGATTTGACGCTCAATCAGGAATTTACGCAAGGCATGGTGGCCTGCCGCCCGCCGGGAATGAAGCACGGTCCATGGATAACTCCGAACGGTTGTAAACTGTTTGAAGTACGTTATTACGCGAAATGAGGTCAAAATGCAGATTCATAATTAATTTTTTTGTAAAGTAATATAACATAAAACTCTGATTTATATGGTCATAACGGAATGAAATCGGTTTCTATCATATTTTTCTAAAATAAATGATAACTATATTGACATGAAATGTGCCATCCGTTATATTTGTATCAATCCAACTCGGAACGAAGCAGAGCATTATTCATTCGAACGAATGAAAGATGCCACAGCGTAATACGGTTCTTATTTTCGGCCAGGTTGGTATACCACATACCAGATGTGGCATTTCAAATACTTACAAGTTGCAATCTGAAGGTGGGATCATAACCTTGGAATTTACGAAAATTCAACAACCCCAATCCTTTAGGGATCATGCTTATGATGAAATCAAGAATGCAATTATCAATCATGTGATTGCTCAAGGGGATGTCCTTTACGAACGGGACCTCTCCGAGAAATTGGGGATTAGCCGTACCCCTCTTCGGGCGGCTCTCCAGCTGCTGGAGATGGAAGGGTGGTTGAAGTCTGTTCCGCGAAAGGGAGTTTTCGTCAGCCATATTGTGGAGAAGGACGTCGAAGAAGTGCTGCAGCTTCGGGGGGCCAATGAAGCCCTTGTTGTAGAGCTGCTGATCCCCAAGATCACGGACGCTCACATCGAGCGGCTGGAAGAAATATTTGTCCAGCAGGAAAGACACACAGGGAATAACCAATCCTTTATTTTGATGGACAAAGATTTTCATATGCATATGGCTGAATTAACGGGCAATGATCGATTAATCCAGCTTATGCACACATTAAGCGATCAAATGCGATGGTTTGGTATCGTGGCGTTGGATACGACAGACCGGGTGGAAAGAACCTTGAAGGAGCATCGGGCGATTATCGAACAATTGAAGAAGCGCGATGTGGAGCTCGCTAAGCAAGCCATGCATGAACATATCATACACACACGGACGGCTGTTCTAGCTTCCCTAAAGTCCAAAAAGGAGACAGATTAATGCGCACTTATCCAATTACCATTCAAGAAAAAGACGGGAGCATGACGAAGAAAGAGACTGTGGTTCAAAAAGTGCTTGTTATGGGCTACATGGGCAGAGATATCGAGAAGGTGCACGAGCATATTCATGAGCTTGCCGAGATCGGAGTGGCTCCGCCACCGACCATTCCAGCTTTATATCCGCAAGACATCAGCGTACTGACAAACGAGCAGACGATTACCGTTCCCGGCAAGGAAACATCCGGCGAAGTGGAATATGTGGTTTACCATGACGGCGACGACTGGCTGCTGACCATCGGCAGCGATCATACGGATCGTCTTCTCGAGAAAGAAGATATCGCTAAATCTAAAGCGGCCTGTCCTAAGCCTTTCATCACCACATTCTGGAGAATTAAAGATGTGGAGGATCATTGGGATCAACTGGTGCTTCGTTCCTGGATCACGGATGAAGGGGGAAGACGGCTGTATCAGGAGCACGACCTTACTGCACTGCTTCCATTCTCGAAATTGTTAGAGAAATTAGAGGAGTTCGGGTATACGGACATTTCCCATACCGTCTTTTTCTCCGGAACGGTACCGACCTTGGAAGGGTTCGTATACGGAAGCAAATTTGAATATGAAATATCCGATCCCGTGCTGGGCCGGAGCTTGAGGGGCGAATATTCGGTTATTACAGGAGGTTAAACGATGAAGGTCGCATTGGTTCAGATGGACGTACAAATCGGGGAGCCGGAAGTGAATTACCGGAAAGTCGAGCGCTTCCTGGATGAAGCGATGGCTCAATCGCCGGATGTCATTATTTTTCCGGAAATGTGGAACACAGGCTATGCGTTGGAACAAGGCGACGCCCTTGCGGATGCCGACGGTCAAAGGACAAGAGCCCTCTTCTCCTCCTACGCTAAAGCTCATAACGTCATGATTGTGGGCGGAAGCGTTCTTTATAAAGATTCAGGCAGCGGGGACATCACCAATACGATGCTTGTTTTCGACCGGAACGGCGATGAAGTATTGCGGTATGACAAGGTGCACTTGTTCCGTCTGATGGACGAGGATCAATATCTGAAGGCCGGCAATAGCTTCGGGCTGTTTGATTATGAGGGTACGGGTATCGGGACGATGATTTGCTACGATCTGCGGTTTCCTCTCTTGTTCCGCAAGCTGGTTTCCTTAGGTGCCAAAGTGATCATCAATACGGCCCAATGGCCGACAGCACGGGTAGACCATTGGAGAACGCTCGTCATTTCCAGGGCGATCGAGAACCAATCTTACATGATTGCCGTTAACCGCTGCGGGACAAGCCGTGAGACTGCATTCCCGGGGAATTCTCTTGTTATCGATCCGTGGGGTGAGGTTTTGCTCGAAGGCGACGGCACGGAGCAGGTCTATGTGATTGACATCGATCTGGCCAAAGTGGATGAAATCCGCAAACGAATTCCTGTTTTCGATGATCAGAGATTTGATCTTTATTAATCATAAAAAACATGCCAATCAGGAGGATGAGAAAAATGAAAAAACAAGCAGGTTTGATAGTTCTGAGCGCTACATTGATGGCTGGTTTGCTGGCGGGCTGCGGCTCCAATTCTGGTTCGAGCACCGATAAAAAGGATGCATCAGCGGGGAATCAAACGGCGAATTCGCCTAAAGTGACATTTAAGCTCGCTCATACCGGCTCGGACACGCACCAGTACAATATTGCGGCTGAAGCGTTTAAAAAGTCGCTGGAAGAAAAGAGCAAGGGCGCCATGGAGGTTAAAATCTACTCTAACGCTAAGCTTGGCTCCGAAAAGGACGCCGTTGAAGGCGTGCAGAACGGCACGATCGATATGACGACGTTAGCTGCTGACAGCTCCCTGGCCAATGTCGTGCCGGAAATGAACGTTTTCGGGATCCCGTTCCTCTTCAAGGGCAAAGAGCATGTGTACGGCGTGCTGGATGGTGAAATCGGGAAATCCTTACTGAAGAAGGTCGATGAAAAAGGTATGGTCGGCCTCGGATACTGGGAAGTCGGTTTCCGTAATATGACAACTAAAAATAAAGCGGTTGTGAAGCCGGAGGATATGAAAGGCTTGAAAATTCGCGTTCAGCCGGCTCCGGTATGGAACGAGTTTATGAAGTCTTTAGAGGCTAACCCGACGCCTGTTAACTTTAACGAGCTGTACAGTGCGCTTGAGCAAGGGGTTGTCGACGGCCAAGAGAATCCGATCGCCACGATTATGTCCATGAAGTTCTACGAGGTTCAAAAGCAATTGGCGCTGACGAACCATACCTATACTCCGGCAGCTGTTATTGCGAGCAAAAAGTTTATGAATTCCTTGAACGACGAACAGAAACAATGGGTCCAGGAAGCGGTTCAAGCAGCGACTGCCTCTGCACGTAAAACGCTTGCCGATGCTGAAACCAAATCCCTGGAAGAGCTGAAAACGAAAGGCGTCAACATTACGAAGCCGGATGCCGAAGCGTTTACAGCTGTAACGAAGGATGTATCCAAGGCTGTAGCTGACAAAGTACCGCAAGATTTGATCGAAAAAATTAAAGCTGCTGCGAAGTAAGCGAATCTGATAACGTTTGTTAAAAAAGAAAAAGAAGGATACTTTGGTATCCTTCTTTTTAAGAAGAGAGGGGGACATCCCGTTATGAAATGGCTTCGTCATTGGCTCGAGATCATCGCCGGCAGCTGTCTGGCCGTTGTTGTCGTTGTTACCTTTCTGCAAGTGCTGTTCCGGTTTGTACTCAAAATTCCAACGCCTTGGACAGAGGAAGTCACACGCTTTGCGTTTGCTTATATGGCCTTTATCGGCGCCGTGCTCGGCACGAAATATCACAGTCATTTGAATGTTGACGTAATTAATCAGCTTCCGCCGAAAATCCGCACTGCGGTGACCGCTGTCGGATATATGGTTACGATTGCTTTCGTCGCGTTCTTCACCTATTACGGCTGGGTTCACACGATGAACTCCAAATTGCAAACGACACCGACGCTTCAAGTGTCGTTGATGTACATGTATATCATCATGCCAATCTCCGGCGTGCTGATGCTGTATTACTTGGTTAAGGCGTTTGCCCAAGAAGTTCGCGGGAAACGGCAAGGGGGCGAAGTAGCATGATTTGGCTTCTAGGCTTATTGTTCGTACTTTTTTTCCTTCGGGTGCCCATTGCGTTCGCACTTGGTATTACCTCTCTGGTCGGGTTATGGCTGACCGATACGGATTTGGTTATTATTGCCCAAAAAACGTTCTCCGGCATCGATTCTTTCACGCTGGTCGCTATTCCCTTGTTTGTTTTGGCGGGTGAAATTATGACGGTGGGGGGCATCTCCAAGCGCCTCATCGATTTTGCGTCGCTGCTTGTCGGCCATTGGCCGGCGGGTCTGGCCATGGTCGCCGTACTGGCTTGTACGTTCTTCTCCGCCATTTCCGGTTCGGCGATAGCGGATGCAGCTGCCATCGGGGGTATTTTGATTCCGGCCATGGTATCGCAGGGGTATGACCGCCGATTCTCGGCGACTCTCGTCGCTTCGGCCTCCACCATCGGTCCCGTTATTCCTCCGTCGATCCCGTTCATTTTGTTCGGCGTTATGGCCAGCGTATCGATCGGCGATTTGTTCCTGGCAGGTGTCGCACCGGGGATTCTGATGGCTGCCGTACTCATGATCTACGTGTACTATTACGGTAAGAAAAACAACATTCGCGGACGGGATAAGATGGCTTCCCGCAAGGAGATTGTTGCCGGCTTCAAGGATGCGTTCCTGGCGCTGCTACTCCCGGTTATTATTATAGGCGGCTTCCGTTCCGGGATGTTTACCGCGACGGAGTCCGGTGTCATCGCCGTCATCTATGCGCTGATTATCGGGTCCTTTGTTTATAAGGAGCTGAACTTCAAAAAGCTGCGGAAGGTACTGCTTGATTCCGCGCTCAGCTCGGCAACGATCTTGTTCGTCATCGCCAATGCGACGCTGTTCACTTGGTTGCTTACATTCCACGACATTCCGGATCAACTCGGAGCGCTGGTAAGCAGCATCTCGGATCAGCAGTGGGTAATCCTGCTTTTGATCAACATTGTACTTCTGATTGCGGGAACGTTCATCGATACGATCTCGGCGTTGACCATCTTTACTCCGCTGTTCCTGCCTATCGCTCTGGCAGCCGGCATTGACCCGATTCACTTGGGCGTCATCATCGTGGTTAACCTGACGATCGGCATGATTACACCGCCGCTTGGCGTTTGCTTATTCGTGACTTCTTCGATTGCGAAAGTCAATTTGGCGCAAATGGTTCGACCTTTGTTGCCGCAATTTTTAGTTTTACTTGTTGTGCTTATCATCATAACGTACTTCCCTCAGGTATCCTTGTTCCTGCCTCACTTGTTCGGCGGGTAGTAGATTCCAGGCGGGTTTCCCATTCGGGAGCCCGCCTATGAGTGTTCCAACTTTTATCAGTTTTCTATATAGGAGGCAAACTTCAAATGAAATGGTTTCATAATCTTAAAATTCCTGTGAAATTTGTTGTTTGTTTTATTGCTTTTTTAATCATTCTCATAGTGGCTAATATCGGTTCCTTGAGAAATACACAGACGATTCACAGCAATTTGGTTGATATTTATGAAAATAATTTGAGCATGGTTGAGCAGCTGAATGAGCTCTCCGGCTCGATTCATCGGATCAACACCGCCGTAGGCAGTTATTTGCTGGTGACGGATGCGGATTCAAGAAAGAAGCAATTGGAGAAAGTCGATTTGGAAACGAAAAGTGTGACTGAAAAACTGGGCGCTTTGGATAACGGATCTTTAACGCAGGGTGAGAAGGACGAGCTGCAGCTGTTAAGCTCATTGTGGGAATCGTTCCAGCCGACCGTTAACAATGTGTTTCAACTCGTGAACCAAAATCAGATGGAGCAGGCCAAATCGATGTTTGATAAGCAGCTCTTGGCCAAGGAAGAAGGGATTGAAGAAATCTTCCAGGAGCTGCTCAAGACGAATCAACAGCAAGCGGAGTCCAAATATCTATCTTCGATTGATAAACATCAGGAAGTGAAGCGGAGTACCCTCATTTTGATGGTCGTATCGCTTATTATTTTCAGTGTGATGGGACTTGTGTTGACGTATTCGATCGTCCAGCCTATCCGCCAGCTTTTGAAGGCATTTAAGCGTGTGGAGGAAGGGGATCTATCCCAACCTGTCGAGATCCAGCGTAGGGATGAACTTGGATTGCTGGCTAACGGGTTTGAGATTATGAGGGAAAGCGTCGCCTCTATTGTGTCCCAAACGAAGCAAACGGTCGGCACGCTCTCTCATGTATCCGATGGCATCCGGGAGTACGCATTGACGACAGCCCAATCTTCCCAGGAGATTTACGGAGGCCTGGAACGGGCGGCTGATCACTCCAGGGAGCAAAAAGAGAAGGTTCATGAGGATGTCGTTGTGATTAAAGAAATGTCCGCCGGGTTGAAGCAGATGGCAGCGAGCATCGATGAAGTCAGCAACCTGTCCTCGGATATGGAGATGCTGTCCAATCAAGGACAAACCTCCGTTAAGGGTACCTTGGAGAAAATGCAGCTCATCGAGCAAAAATCACGGGAAACCGAAAGCAAGATCGAGCAATTGGCCGACCGCTCCAAAGAAATTGACACCGTTATCGCCACAATCAAAAATATAGCGGAAGAAACGAACCTGCTGGCGCTCAATGCTTCGATCGAAGCAGCACGGGCCGGGGAAGCGGGCAGCGGCTTTGCTGTAGTTGCTCATGAGGTGCGTAAGCTGGCCGAGCATAGCCGAAGTGCCGCAGACCACGTGCGAAGCGTTGTTACCTACATCCAGGAGGATACTGGAAGCCTCCTTCAATCCAGCCAAGCCTGGATCCTCGAAATGAATGAGGGGCAGCAGAAGGTGGGCGAAGTCTCAGAGGCGTTCCGGCAAATGAACGGTTGGATCGAAAGAATCAACGGCATGATCCAGGACATCTCGGCAGGCATAGAGGAAATGGCTGCAGGCAGCGAGCAGATGGACATTTCCATGAAACGAATCGAGGACTATTCGGCCGGTGTGAATGAAGTGACCCGGGAATATTCGGAGAAGTCCGGTCAACAGGCACTCATGATGGATAAGGTTAACAGCTCCGTTGAGGAGTTGGCGAAGCTCTCCCATCGCCTGCAAACCATCGTGAACCGGTTTGTTACGGATTCCGTAGCGGAGGCTTGAAGCCTTCCCCGTCGTTATCCGAAATAACCTCAGCAAATTACCGTTTTGTCCCAAGCTTACATAACTTATTCACGCGCCGAGCGGGAATCGGGGGTTGCCCCCTGTTCTCCTCGGCTCTTTCATTACGGGAACGGTATCCGGTCGCCTTATAGAGCTTATATATTATAGGCGTTTACCATATAGATCATAAACCATTTATGCGGTTAACAAGTATCATTAAGGTTGATAATTGAATGATGAAAGCGAAGGGAAAACCAACATATTCCTTATCGTATTTTCTTTAGGTATATATAGTGTCGGCGGAAAATTGCAGAAGTTGTAATTCGGTAACGGAGGGGATCTTGTGGATCATTTTCGGGATTTCTTTGATTTATCTTTAGATATCATGATGATCATTGATTTTAACGGTAATCTTGTCGAAGTCAATCATTCGTTTTCAAGAATTTTGGGGGAAAATGAATCATGGACCTCACTGGAACAAGTGTTCGCTTGCCTTCATCCTGACGATGTGGATAATTCTGCGTTGGAAGTGCAGAAGCTCATCCGGGGACAAGCGACGGTGTCCTTTTTAAACCGCTATCGGAATGTGGAACAAACCTACAAGTGGATTCAATGGACGTGCTCAGTCAATCGGGAAGCGCAGCTTATCTATGCGATCGGCCGGGATATAACGGGAATTCATATCGATACATATCATTTGCTTAGTTCGATGTCGGCAAGTATTGCTCATGAAGTAAGAAATCCGATGACTACGGTGAAGGGATATCTGCAGTTACTGATGGAGAAAGAAGATTGGGGTTCGTATAAAGATACGTTCCTCTTAATGGTTAGTGAGCTGGACCGGGCGAATGCCATCATTTCACAATATCTTTCATTGGCGAATAATAAATTTATCGAGAAACGACAACATAATCTAAACAGCATCATTGAATACATGCTGCCTTTAATCGAATCCGATGCTAGTAAGGGGGATGTATGTATTATCGCCGCATTAGGGACGATCCCCGATTTGATGTTGGATGAACAAGAGATTCGGCAATTGATGCTTAACCTGAGTCGGAATGCGATAGAAGCCATGAATCATGGCGGGCATTTAACCTTCAAAACTTATACGGAGGCCGAAGAAATTATTTTAGAAATATCGGATGAAGGTGAGGGAATCCCGCCTGAAGTCCGTAGAGAAATATTCAATCCTTTCTTCACGACGAAGGAAACGGGGACCGGCCTCGGGCTTGCCGTGTCCCGCTCCATTGCGGAACGGCATAGGGCCAGGTTAGAAGTCAAACAATCAGGCAGGGAAGGAACAACGTTCGTGGTCAGGTTTCCCTTCAGTCGTGAAAGTATCTGTAGTCCAGGAGAGCTGGCGAATGAATCAACTATCCAATTCAACCTATGAGATCGCGCAAGTCTGTTTATTGGCCGGCAAGATCATGCTGGAGAACGGCGGGGAAACGTACCGGGTGGAAGATACGATGACACGTGTTGCAGATGCATTCGGTGTACGGCATGCTCACAGCTTTGTAACCCCGACGGGGATTATATTTTCGATAGACGGACCGGAACAGACAACCCGATTAATCCGAATATCCGAACGTTCAACGGATTTGCGTAAAGTTACGGTCGTGAACGCCATTTCCCGAAAAATTAGCCAGGGGGAATTATCGGTGACGGAGGCCTATCGGTTATTGGAAGAAATCGATGGGGCGAACCCCGGGTATCCGCTTTGGTTCAAAATCGCAGCGGCAGCCGTGGCAAGCGCCTGCTTTTTAATCATGTTTGGCGGGGCATGGGGTGATTTTATCCCTACTTTTCTATGCGGAGGAGCGGGCTTTTCCTTCCTGGTCTATTTTCACCGATGGGTGCCGATTAAGTTTTTCGCCGAGTTTCTGGCGTCTTTAATCATTGGTTCGACGGCCTATTTGTTCTTGAGAACAGGTTTCGGTCATGATTTGGATAACATGATCATCGGCTCCGTCATGCCGCTGGTACCGGGACTTCTGATTACCAATGCCGTCCGGGATTTAATGGCCGGGCATTTTGTTTCCGGGGTTTCGAAAGGGGCGGAAGCGTTCTTAACCGCATTTGCGATTGGAGCCGGCATCGCCTTTGTTCTTTCTTTTTACAGCGGGGAGGGGATCGGATGATCGGCGAACAGCTCTTGATGAGCTTCATTGCTTCGGCGGCCTTTGCAATCCTCTTCAATGTTCCTAAGGGGACGCTGGTACAGTGCGGCTTTGTCGGGATGTTCGGCTGGCTGTTATATATTTCCTTGCTGAAGGTTCCCGCCGATCCGATCTTGGCCACGATGATTGCCTCTTTTTTTGTTGCGGTGACGAGCCAATTTTTTGCCAAGATGTATAAAACCCCCATCACTGTATTCAGCGTGGCGGGTATCATCCCGTTAGTTCCCGGCGGATTGGCTTATGATACGATGCGGAACGTGGTCGAGAACCAGTATGATTTAGCCGTGCAGCTGGCAGCCAAAGCCTTTATGTTGTCGGGGGCGATCGCCATGGGTCTGGTTTTTTCGGAGGTGATGCACCACGTGATCCGAAAGTCGCGGCTGTAGGCTTATGCGAAAGATACGATGAGTGAGGAAAACTGGATAAAGCGAACTCGCGGGGCCTGCTGAGAAACGATCAGCGGGCTTATTGTGCTGGACGTTATCTGCGCTTAAGTGTGATCCTGGCGAACAGGTTCCTTTTTTTTGCAAAAAGGTGTTAACATAAACGGGCTTCATTCGTGTTCTACTCAGAAAGGAGGAACGGTATGAGGTGGATTCATTAGATGATGTATTGAAGGAAAAAGCAACAAGCATCTTTCGCTATCTGAGGAAGATGGGCGTATCCCATGAAGATGCTCAGGATGTGGTTCAAGATACGCTCTGTAAGGTCATCCTCCTGCTTCATGAGCTGGATCGCGACCGTCTCGGTCCATGGATGTTTCGGGTAGCTTACAATCAGTACATCGATCTGGTCCGGAAGAGAAAAAGAAGAGCGGAAATTCCTATAGAAACGCTGGAGTTCATAAGCAAGCGTTCCTTGGAGGATGAGGTGTTGAACCACGAGTGCAAAGAAGACATTCAGGCCACGATGGAGCAAATGAACCCGAAGTATAAGCACATGCTGATTTTGAAATACGAATGCGATTTTAGTTATAAGGAAATGGCCGAAGTGTTCAGCACCACGGAAGAGGTAGTGAAAATGTCTTTATATCGGGCGCGGCAGCAATTTCAGCAACTATATAGGAGGGTTCAACATGAGCACGGATGATCAATTTGAGCTGGGAAGCGATCGGATGGACGGGCTGCTGAAGAAAGCGAAGAGAAAGAGCATAGGGAGACAAGCCGGGATATCCGCGTTGGTCGTGATGATCGTGTTAGCCGGATATGTCGGAGCCAGAGGATATTTACTAAACGAAGTAAGCCGCGGCCAACTGGAGCGGGATATCGCCGTGATGAAGCGCATTACCCAGCCCAATGTGGAGGTTATGCAGAGCACCACGGTGAGTGAGGGACTCTTCCGAAATACCGTTCAGTATCGCAGCTATAAGCTGATCGAAGGACAGCCGGTTAAATGGGAGGACCGCTTGTATGAATATTCGATGTGGAACACTTTTCATCCATTAAATAGACCCGTTCCAATCGAACGTGACGCGCAGAGACTGGAGGAGGCTCATATTAGCTTCAATGCAGAGACGGCGCAAAGGGAATTGCGGTTTTACTTGCCTTCTCATCCCTATCCCTATATAGCCCAGGACGTCGATAAGCTCGACAGAAAGGAGAACAAGGTTGCGGAGATCGCCGTATCTTTCGATAAACCTTACACGGTAGAGCAGATCAAGGGCATGCTTCCGAACGGTGTACATGCGCAGTGGTACTGGGTGGATGCTTATGATGAGCAATCGGTTGATGAGCGGAAGTCCCCCGAACATGCGGGGGCGGTGTACGGATTTAAGGCTGAAGACCGCGGCTTGGAAGGAGGGGACGGCAGCGAGAAAGATTTCATCCTCGCGGTACAGAACGGATTGAGAGTAAGCAGGAAATACCGCGAAGAATTTCAGAAGCTGTATGATTACTTGCGTGCCGGCAAGTCCGAACCTACGGTCCAGGATATCCGGATTCTGGGGGTTGTCGTCACCGGGACGGCCAAGGATCTGCAGCAGCTCAAGGGGCTCCCGTTCGCGCGGGCCACCGTGCAAGGCGCCATGACAGACGAAATGTAGAAGAAAGAAATCTTAAATCATCAAGTTTGCCAGATTATTAACGATGGAAAGGGTTGTGTTCATCTATGAAAAAGTTCTATCTCATCATCTCCGCATTTGTTACCGTTATATCCGGCTGCGGGCCGAGCTCTCAGGCCGAACCGAAGACTTTCGACCTGCCCTGGTTTCCGTCCATGGAAGCCAGTCCGGGCAAAGCTTCGTACGTCTTGAATGACGGAGATCTGGTGGCGGCCAAAGCTTACTATGACCTGGAAATGGCGGGCAGCGGATGGAAGGCATCCAGCGATTCCAAAGGCAAGAACGGAGAGGTTGACTGGACTATGACCGAGTGGAAAAAGGCCGGCAGCATCATCCGGATTAACTACTTGGACCACCCGGATAAGGACAGCAAGGATTATATCCTGTTCGAGGATACGAACGGCCATGTCCTTGAAATCCGGAAGAAGTGATGCTCCGATTCCGGGGCATAGACAATCTTATAAATCGTGTGACGCCTACAACACCTTCATCATACACTGAATCATATGATGCAAGGAGGATGACTGCTGTGAGTATGCCGCAAATTCCTGAAGAAAAGTTCAGGCCCTCGCTTGAAGAAGTCGTAATCGATCTGTTGGCATCTATTGCATTAGAAGAAACGGCATTATCGCATTTAATTCATGCCGAGGCTGAAAAAATACAGATGTTCGTCGGGCAATATAAAGATAGTTCTTTTATTTCAAGCAAAGAAATAGTAGCCGTCAACCAATCCGTTAACCGCATGATGGAAACGATTGTCATGAAGGAATGGCTGCTGCTTAAGAAACTGGAGGATGTCTTGCAGATTGAAGTTCAGGAAGAATGGGATGAAGAGTAAAGGGGACGAGTGCGTTGCTGAACAGCATACAGAATAGCTTCAAAAGCTGCTGCCGTTCGCATCTTTCCATGGAAGATGCCGTATTCCACATGCTCGGCGCCGCCGCCTTGCTGGCGAAAGTGTCCGGGGAGCGAAAGTTCCAAAGCCCTGAATCCAGCAGCATCAATACATTGGAGGCTACCTCAGCCTTCTTGCTGCATGTTGTAACTGATCTTCAGGGCATACTGTACCGGAAGCTCCATGTTCTATTGCGGCATCAATCGGAGTTTGGCGAAGACGGGCTGCGATGGGATGCGGACAAAGAAAAGATGCTTCAAGGGAATGTGCGCAGCCTGATCCCCCATATAGCCCCCGGTAATTCCCGGCAGGAATATCTGGTGTACACCATGACTCAGCTTATGGGCTACTACGAAAAGAAGCGCAAGCTGCTTACAGCTTTCGCTCCCGGTCATGCCCCTTCCGCGAGTCCGTGGATGACCGAGAGTGAAGAGGTTTGGCGAAGTCCGATCGATAACAGGAAGAGCAGGACAGAGGCACCGGTTGTTGACTGATGATAGGATGCTCAAGATTACGTATTGTAGTCATTCAGGGTAACCGGTCCGGGTGTCCTCCTATTCGATAGGTTGGCTGGTTATGTCCCGATTAGCGATTTTTAGGCGTTGCCTGAATGAGATTTAATACATTCTCAAATCGGTAGTGCAGAAGCATGTCTTTGTTGATGACATCCTGCAAGGTTTTGCGCACGCTGGCATTCAATGCTAGCAGGTCGGATAAAGATACAGCGGTCGGCGAGAAGCTGGCGCCAGCGCCATCCGCCTTGGTTGTTAAAGTTCCTACTAGGAATTGCGATCTTTCTGCCTCTGCATTCATAATATACGCAAGCGCAAACTCCTCCTGAGCAATGGAAGCCAGCAAGAGAGGTACCGTTTGATCCAAGGTCATTGTGTGGTTAGGAATAGCAGCCTGAGACATGGTCTCACCTCTTTCTATAGGTTAATACATATATATGGTGGATTTCCAATCTGGACACGGGCGTATGCCTTAGTCGCCAAGGATTTGTTTCGTTCAGATAAGTGTACAAGGCATAGGACGGGGAAAGTTCCTTTGCAGCAAATCGGGGAAAAATATGAAGTGCAAAAGTTTTTGTGAGCAAGCCAAAAGGAGCAGCTACTGCCACGCGGCTCCTTGATTGGAGAGGTTACTTATCGTTTTTACAAATCAAAACGGACAGAATGCAGAAGTTAGGAAAATTTAAAAGCATGAAAATGAGCTAATTTCTCTAAAGCCAAGTGCCAAGGGCATCCAAAACCTACCGGTCCACCAATAACCAGTAACCGAAAAACCTCCCACAAAAATTGGATAAAACCAGAAGCGGTTCCCATTAGTAAGCCAAACAAAAGTGTTTCGATGCAAGCAACGGGAAATCGCTCTGGGGTCAACAGCAAAAGCAGAAATGGGTGGTTCAAAAGGTGGAGGGGGGAATACTGGTCCCTGTTGTCCAGTCGATCCAGGTGGTGGTCCAGGCGGAGGCATAAACGCCATTCGATTTCACTCCTTTTCTAAATTAGGCTAAAGCAGTATATGTAGGAATGAATTCTTCGGATTGGGCTGATGCCCAGCAGGACCTATATACACAAACCATTGGCGCGCTTCGCATAATAAAAGAGTTGTACGGTTAAAAGGAGTGAAGGTGTTCCGCTGCTGCTGTCCAAAAATCTTCTGCTGAACGTATTGACATGATTGGAATAATCATATATCTTTAATTAAAGATAATTTAAATTAAGATATTAAGGGGAGGTGATTTCAATGACGATTCATCTGGATGATTCCAGTTTGAGATCCCTGAAGCTGTTCGTTGTACTTTCCAAAGCATACAAGACCGTTATGGACCGGGCTGTCAAAGATATGAAGCAATACGGGTTGTCCTCTTCCGAATTTACGATTCTTGAATTGTTGTATACGAAGGGGAAAGTTCCTTTACAGCAAATCGGGGAAAAAATATTAATTACAAGCGGAAGCATAACCTACAATATCGACAAGCTGGAGAAGAAGGGACTATTGAAACGCGTACCGTGCAAGGAGGACCGAAGGGTCATTTATGCGGAAATTACGGAGGAGGGGAATGCATGGTTTGACCGTATTTTTCCCAAGCATGCCGCGGTGATCGACTCCTTCATGAAGGCTCTGTCGCCCGATGAAAAGCAAGCCGCGATCGAACTGCTCAAGAAGCTGGGAAAAGGGGCGGAGGATGGCTAGACGCGTGGCTCGATAGTTTTGCCTAATATCTTAAATTAAAGATTATTGAAATTAAAATATATGGAGGGTCATTGTCATGTTGTCTCTTGGATTATTAGTGGTTCGTCTGGTCGTTGGATTATTGTTTATCGGGCATGGAGCCCAGAAGTTGTTCGGCTGGTTCGGCGGTTACGGCCCGAAAGGAACGGGCGGATGGATGGAATCGGTAGGAATTAAGCCGGGAGTTACGATGGCCGTGTTGGCCGGGCTGATGGAGCTGCTTGGAGGCGCACTGCTTGCTGCAGGACTGTTTACTCCGCTGGCCGCTGCGCTCATTACCGTGACTATGCTTGGCGCGATTGTCAAAGTACACGGCAAGAACGGCGTTTGGTCGACAACCAACGGTTATGAATACCCGCTCGTTCTGATTGCGGTGGCCATCGCAGTCGCCTTGACTGGCGCGGGCTCGTATTCTTTGGATGCACTTCTGAACTAAACCGGCATGATGGGTACGGCCTATGGATGGATAGGAACAAGTAGGGGAAATTAATGAATTAAGGGAGGACTTTACATGACGCTAAGAACGGCTGGCATTCATCACATTACCGCATTTGCAAGCAATCCGCAGGCGAACGTCGATTTCTACGCGGGTGTTCTCGGACTTCGCTTGGTGAAGAGAACGATCAACTTCGATGCTCCGGAAGTGTATCACCTGTACTTCGGCAATGAAGCAGGAAGCCCCGGAACCATTATCACGTTCTTTCCTTGGCCGCAAGCGCGCAGGGGACGAATCGGAGGCGGCCAAGTGGGTATAACGACATATGTCGTGCCGCAAGGCTCGCTAGGCTTCTGGGAGAGTCGTCTGGAAGGCTTCGGCGTTCCGGTTAAGAAAGTAACCCGGTTCTCGGAGAACTACCTTCAATTCACGGACAATGAGGGCTTAGGCCTTGAACTCGTCGAACGTGAAGAGGGACCGAACAGCGGCTGGTCGTTCGGCGGCATTCCGGCTGATAAGGCGATCAAGGGTTTTGGCGGCGCCGTTCTATTCAGCGTCAACCCGAAGAGAACGATGGACGCGTTGGAACATTTGCTTGGTTTGAGCAAGGTCGCCGAAGATGTCGCGTATGCCCGTTACCGGTCGTTCGGCGATATCGGCAACGTTATCGATGTGCCGCTCTCGGCCATGAACGGAGGCAGCGACGGCGCCGGAACCGTTCATCATATCGCTTGGCGGGCCCACGATTTCGAGCAGCATGCGGAGTGGAGAAATTCGGTGGAGAAGTATGGTTATCGCCCGACCCCTATCGTAGACCGCCAATATTTCAATGCGCTTTATTTCCGCGAGGCCGGGGGCATACTGTTCGAGATCGCTACGGATCCGCCGGGATTTGCTCTAGATGAGCCTGCCGACGCGTTAGGCGAGAAGCTGATGCTGCCGGAGTGGTTTGAGCCGCATCGTTCCCAAATTGAGGCGAACCTGCTCCCGATCGAAGTACGGGTATTGGAGGAGAAGCAGAAATGAACCATATTTTTGACAAGGGGACCCGCCAAGAGGCGCCGACCTTGGTTCTTTTCCACGGCACCGGGGGAACGGAACGCGATCTGCTGCCGCTAGCCAAGCATATCGCGCCAGAGTCCTCCGTTCTCAGCCTTAGGGGCAATGTGCTGGAAAACGGGATGCCGCGTTTTTTCCGGCGCTTGGCGGAAGGCGTATTCGATGAGGAAGATTTGATCTTCCGTACGAAGGAAGTGCACGATTTTCTGGATCAGGCCGCAAGTCAATATGGGTTCGACCGCGGCAATCTCGTGGCGGTAGGGTACTCCAATGGAGCGAATATCGCAGGCAGCCTGCTCTTCCATTATGAACACACCTGGAAAGGCGCCATTCTCCACCATCCGATGGTTCCGCGGAGAGGGATTCCGATTCCGGATTTGTCCGGTACTCCGGTCTTTATCGGCGCCGGGACTAATGATCCGATATGTCCGGCGCGGGAAACCGAAGAGCTTCAAGAGCTTCTCGGCGGAGCGGGCGCATCCGTTACGGTACATTGGGAGCGTTACGGACATCAATTGACGTCTACGGAAGCGGCCGCGGCCGCGTTATGGTTTCGCAAGCACTTCACCGAATATTCCGATATCGACGGGAGATAACGATGATATCTATAGATCCGGCCGCTCAAAGCGAGCGGGACAATTATAAGCTGTTGATCGGGAGTATCGTCCCCAGGCCGATCGCGTTGGTGACTACGCTATCGAAGGACGGGGTATTGAATGCGGCTCCTTTCAGTTACTTTTCGATTGTAGCGAGCCAGCCGCCTATGCTCTCAGTAGCTGTTCAGCGGAACCAAGGCGCGATGAAAGATACGGCGAGGAACGCGATTGAGGCCGGCGCCCTGGTTATTCATATTACGGACGAATCGATCATCGGCCAAGTGAATGAAACGGCGGCCAATTTACCCCCGTTCGAGAGCGAAGTTGCAAGGGCGGGCTTCACGCCGGTTGCCAGTGAAACGATCGGCGTACCGGGGGTGAAGGAAGCCAAAATCCGTATGGAATGCTTGCTCGAACAAGCGATACCGCTTGGCGGTGCCGGCAGTCAACCCGCCTGCGATTTGCTGATCGTCCGCGTCGTCCGCTTCCACCTGGCGGAGGACGTCTATGTGAACGGTTATATCGATCCCGGCAAACTGAATCCGGTCAGTCGCATGGCAGGTAATTATTATGCCAAGCTAGGCTCCATGTTTGCCATGGAGCGTCCTGAATAATACTTCCGTAAGCCACTTGTTGAAAGTGGCTTTTTCATTTTGCTTGTGCCGTTGATGTGGTACCGGTTCCCTAAGGGAAACCAGCGGTATGGGCAGCCTCATGGATAGGTGTTGACAGTAAAATGATTCCAACGTATACTCGTAAACATAAAGTATGGTACCGGTTTCATGACCCGTGTAAGCCGAATAATCGAGTTCCGGCTCTTCCTTGATTTGGATTGGTCGAGGTCTATTTTTACTTCATGTGGTACCGGTTTCATATTATTGGGGCTATCATGCACCCGTTTGGGAAAGGGGGCTGTCAGTGACAACGATCCGGGATGTAGCGAAATTATCCGGGGTGTCCGCTTCAACGGTATCCCGCGTATTGAACAAGAATGGCTATGTGAATCAAGAAACCGAACACAAGGTGAAACAGGCCATACAGAAATTGCAGTATGAACCCAATGCTGTTGCAAGAGGGCTGGCGAGTAAAAAGACGGGAACGATCGCCCTAATACTCCCGAATATAACGAACCCGTTCTTCCCTGAATTGGCGAGAGCTGTCGAGGATGTGGCCCGTTCGTATGGGTATACCGTACTTTTTGGCAATTCGGACGATCAGGGAGACAAGGAGAAGTCGTACATCGAGGTTTTGAAGCAGCGGTATGTCGATGGCATTATTTTCTCTTCACATACGCTGCAAAGGGATGACGTCGTCCGCTTGAGAAGCAACAAGATCCCATTCGTGGTGCTGGATCGTGCTCCTGTTGGAGAAGCGTGCAGCGTTGTTCGTTCGAACAATTTGGAAGGGGCCAGGATGGCCGTCCGGCATTTACTGGATAGGGGATCCAGGAAGATTGCGCATATCTACGGTCCGCAGGAGATCTTAACGGCCAAAGAGCGGCTTAGAGGATACGAGGAGACGGTTAAAGATTTTGGGTGGTACACGCCGACCTTGATGGTGCCGGGGAATTTTCGTCTGGACGGCGGAATGTCTGCGGCGAAAGAGTTAATGCAGCGGCACCCGGATGTCGACGGGATTTTCGTAGGTAATGATCTGATGGCGGTAGGCGTATTAAAGACGCTGCTTCGGATGGGAATCAAGGTACCGGAGCAAGTGGCTGTTTGCGGGTTTGACGGGATTCATCTGACAGAGGCTGTCGAACCGGAAATCACGACCGTCGCCCAGCCGATCTATGAACTTGGCGCGTTAGCAACCAAGCTGCTTATTCAGAAAGTCAATGGGGTCGATGTGGAAAATAAGGTTCATGAATTAGAGGTAACCTTAATCCCGAGAGATTCAACAAGAAAGGACACGAGCTTATGAATCCAAATATCGTAGTTATTGGAAGTCTGAATATGGACATTGTGATCAATGTCGAGGAAATGCCTCATGAAGGCCAGACCATTCTGGGAACAGGGTTCTCGGAAATTGCCGGCGGCAAGGGCGCCAATCAAGCGGTAGCGATCGGAAAGCTGCAGGCCTCGGTCGGTATGATCGGCAAAGTCGGAGCGGATTCTTATGCTTCCGCCCTGCTCGATTCTTTGAAAGAAAGTAATGTAGATGCCCGGCATATTCTAACTTCTCCGAATAGAACGGGAGTCGCATTAGTGACGGTGAACCAAAGCGGGAAAAACCATATCGTTGTCGTCCCGGGGGCGAACTTTGACCTGACGCCGGACGATATCCGGAACCAAAGACACGTTATCGAACAATGCGAGATGGTCGTGCTGCAGCTGGAAGTTCCCATGGAAACCGTAAACTGCGCCCTTCAATTGGCGAAGGAAGCCGGCAAAACAACCATTTTAAATCCGGCTCCAGCGAAAATCATGGAGGAAGAGATGTTGAAGAACGTCGATATCTTGATCCCCAATGAACATGAATTGTCGGAAATATCCGGGATGGAGATTGCGGATGAACGTAGTTTCCAGGAAGCGGCCCGGTCCCTTCTGGCCAAAGGAGTGAAAGCGGTTCTGGTCACGCTGGGCGACAAGGGGTGCTGCTATGTGGATAAAGACCGTTTCCAGCTGTATCCGGCCCATCAAGTGAAGGCAAAGGATACGACGGCTGCAGGAGATAGCTTCATCGGCGGCTTTACGGCAAGCTACGTGAAGAACCGGGATATCGATATGGCGGTCAAGCAGGCGCAAATCGTAGCGGCCATCACGGTCACTCGCCCGGGCGCGCAAAGTTCATTGCCGACGCTGGAAGAAGTTCAGCGATTTGCCGTAGACAACGCTTAAGGATCAGTCAACGAAGGGGATGGCCCGGTAGCCCATATTGAAAAAAATTTGCAGCCTGGCGAAGAATAAGTGTATCCTAAAGAGGTTTTCATTTCGATTTTTTCCTGATTTATGAAAGGAGACAAGACCATGGCAAAAATAATCGGCATCGGGCCCCATTATCCGGCATTGCTGAAAGCGAAGAATTTCCCGCCGGATCACGTTCCTCATCTGTTCCTGAAGCCGATGACAACGATTGTACGCGACGGTCAGGAGATTCAAATCCCGAGCCAGGCTGAGAAAGTGATTGCAGAGGTGGAAATTGCCCTGCTGGTCAACCGTACCTTGCGTAACGTTACCGAGGAGGAAATGGCCGATTTGTCCGCGGTTGGCGGGTACGCAATCGCCAACGATTTAACGGCCGTCGGTCCGAAGGTGATGGGCGAAGGGAAAATTTATGATACGTTCACCCCGCTCGGGACATTCGTTAAGGTGGACGATCCGCTTTCCATTCGTATCGAAAGTTACCAGAACGGAGAATTAAAGCAATCGGCGTCCGCTTCCGAGATGGGCTTCTCTTTTGCCCGTATCCTCGCTTATTTTTCTTCCATTATTACCTTGGAGCAGGGGGATATTATTCTGACGGGGACACCCGCAGGCCCGTTTGAGATTCAGCCGGGAGACAAGATCGAAATTCGCAGTCCGCAGTTGGGCGTTGTCACAAACAAGGTTCGTTCCTAATACGGAGCATACAAGCCGCAGCGGCTCACAGCTTATCCAAACAAACATCCCGATCCGCCAGGTAACAAGCGGATCGGGATGTTTGTGTTTTCCTTACTGCTTGCGGATACGGAGTCATCGCGTAAAGTTTCGGTTAATTCAAGTTATGAAGAAATAACGTAGCGTTTAAATACCTTCTCGCCAAGGAGTGGAAATAAGCGGTCTGAACAGAGACCATGGCAATCATCAGCATGTTTCGGACGGCTTCCCTTTGCTGAGGGTTCAAATGTTCCATGCTGCACGCAAATTGATTCGCCTTCTGGCGAATGGTCGATTCCGTTAAAGCGTCATGGTTGCGCTTGCCCGAGTCATGTCCTTGAACGTCGAGCAGCTGATCGTTGTTTGCATCAAGCTCTTCGAACAGACGGGAGTAGGTCGCATATAAGTCAGCAGGCGCCAGCAGGTCGTCAGTCTCGTCGTCAGGCTGCTGGAATATAATTTCAAACAGCTTCCGGATGGATTCGAAATCCAGGCAGTTCTTGAGATCGTCTATGATAAAAAGCATGGCGGCTTGATCGACCGAATATTTTTTGCCTACTTTGGGAGAACCTAAAAAATCCTTGAAATCTCGTTTTACCCAATTCTGCATCGAGGTAATGGACATATTGGTATATTCGATTTGATTGCCAAGAGAGACGATGTCTTGCAGAGAAAAGCCTTCAACCCGATTATGCTTGATCATTTTCTCAAGCACGGGGGGAAGATGGGTAGAAAGAAAAGCGGATAGGGATGTGCCGTGCTCCATGTCCGCCTGGTGGTTTTTTTTCCATGCCTCCTGCAGAACAGTGAGGGGAGATCGGGTAGCTCTTCCTTTCAAGGAGAGGAGGATAATCGCCATTTCTTTACGCGTTAATGTGAAAGTCTCCATGAAAACTTCTCCTTCTACATCATTTCAATCTTTATGAGTTCAATTGAACTCATCATAAAACGTTTCGTATGAGTTTGTCAAAGGGAGATAATGAATGAAAAATGCCTGTTAGGGTTAACTTTAATACGAAAAGAACGTAAACAGGGTGAATTCAGCCCCATATACCGTTTTATTATTCATAAGACGTAATAAATAATAAGTTCATAAGAACTCTCAAATGTGAGTGATCCTAATATTATAGACTAAGGAAGGTTGATATGGGCCTAAATTTGTTTCTTGTAGCCGTTCTTATTTTGCTTACCGCATTTTTCGTCGCGACGGAGTTTGCCATTATTAAGTTACGGGGCAGCCGGGTAGACCAGTTGGTCTCGGAAGGACGAAATAATGCGATCGCGGTGCAAAAAGTTCAAAGTAATCTCGACGGGTATCTTTCCGCGTGCCAATTGGGGATTACGATTACGGCTTTGGGACTTGGATGGCTGGGTGAACCGACCGTTGAGAAATTGCTGCATCCGCTGTTTGATGCGTTCGGTCTTGGGGCTGAAGTAAGCAGCTTAATATCCTTCCTTGTCGCTTTCGTTCTGATGACCTATATTCACGTCGTGCTTGGCGAGCTGGCGCCGAAAACGTTAGCTATTCAGAAGGCGGAGCAAATCAGTTTGCTGGTCGCGAAACCGATCATGTTATTTTATAAAATCATGTATCCGTTCATCTGGTTATTAAACGGGTCGGCCAATGCCCTTATTCGTATGGTCGGTTTAAAGCCGGCCAAGGAACATGAGGAAGCGCATTCCGAAGAAGAGATTCAGATTATTGTTTCGGAAAGCTATCAAAGCGGGAAAATCAATAAAACGGAGTACGGTTACGTGAACCGCATCTTCGCTTTCGATGACATGCTGGCAAGAGAAATCATGGTTCCGAGAACGGACATGATTTGTCTGTATACGAATAATACATTGAAGGAAAACCTGGAAATCATTCGCCGCGAGCAATACACGCGGTTTCCTATAGCGAAGGACAGCAAGGACAATATTGTGGGAATAGTGAACACCAAACATTTTTTCCTGCTTTATGATAACAATCCTGATTCATTCGATTTCAATAAATTGGTCCATCCGGTACTTACGGTACCCGAATACATGCCAGTCAATACGCTGCTGGCCAAAATGCAAAAAGAACGGGTTCACATTGCGATTCTCGTGGATGAATACGGCGGTACGTCGGGACTGATCACCATGGAAGATATCCTTGAGGAGATTGTGGGAGAAATTCGTGACGAATTCGATGCCGATGAAGCCAAGGAAATCGAAAAAATTGAGGATGACAAATATATTTTAGACGGCAAGGTGCTTTTGAGTGAAGTGAACGACCTGTTCGGTAGCGATTTGGAGAACGATGGCGTTGACACCATCGGGGGATGGCTATTCGCGGCCAATCCGGATATCGAAGTCGGCACATCCTGGACTTATGACGGGTTGACCTTCGTTGTCTTAAAGAAGGATAGCCATCGTATCCGGCGTATCGAAGTAAGCAAACAAAGAACCGTTGCCGACGATGCTTCTTTAGAGAAAAGCCATGCCTGATTAAACCAACTCTTCATGAATAAGAGGCAATCATGTGGAAACGCGTTGATTGCCTCTTATTTTGTCGCGATATCAGAATTTGACCGTTTGCAGGAAGTGCTCGATGTCCTCTACTGAACTAGGTTTACTGATCAAATAGCCCTGAATCTCATCGCACTTCATCTCGCGCAGTAAGGCCGATTGAGCCTCTGTTTCTACGCCTTCCGCCACGACAATCATCCCAAGGCTGTGCGCCATATCGATAATCGCTTTAACAATCGAATGGTCTTCCTTGTGATCCTGGATATCCCGAATGAAGGATTGATCGATTTTAAGATGGTCGATCGGAAACTTTTTTAAATAGCTGAGCGAAGAATAGCCCGTCCCGAAGTCATCCATGGATATTTTGACGCCCAACCTTTTGATCTCATGTAATATCGACAGCACATATTCCATATGATGCATACTGAGGTTCTCCGTAATTTCCAGCTCCAGATATTGCGGCTTCAGTCCGGATTCCCGCAGTACCCGGGGGATGAGCTCGACAAGGTTTTGTTCCCGGAATTGTCTGACGGACAGGTTGACGGAAACGGAAAATGGCGGATATCCGGCATCCTGCCAAGCTTTATTTTGCGCGCAAGCCGTATATAAAACCCACTCTCCGATCGGATTGATCAGCCCCGTCTCTTCAGCCAGAGGAATAAAATCGGTCGGAGGAATCCAGCCGCGTTCCGCATGTCTCCAGCGAATCAAGGCTTCCAGCCCGCTGAACGTTCCTGACCTTACATTCATTCTGGGCTGATAGTAAAGCTCGAATTCGCCATGATCCAACGCTTTACGCATCATGGTTTCCAGCGTCATTTGATTGCAGGAAGCCTCATCCATTTCGGACGTATAAAATTGATACATGTTCTTGCCCTTGTCTTTGGCGGCATACATCGCTTGATCGGCATTCTTAAGAAGCGTTTCCTGATCTTCCCCGTCGTCCGGATACATGCTGATTCCGATACTGGGGGTGATGAACACTTCGTGACCGCTAATCAGGATAGGAGCGGTAAACAGATCAAGCATGCTTTGCGCGGCTTGGGCGGCTTGTTCACGGGTCATGTTCGGGAATACCGCAGTAAATTCGTCTCCGCCCATACGAGAGAGGAAATCATTGCTTTCGATGCTGCCTTTCAGCCTTTCCGCGACTTGCTGCAGCAGAAGGTCGCCGTTCCGATGTCCAAGGGTATCGTTAATCACTTTAAAACGATCAAAATCAATAAAAAGGATGGCTGCCGTCTGCCCGTTACGTTTACTCTGCTCTAACGAAACTTCCAATTCCTGATTGAACAGCACCCGGTTGGGAAGGCCTGTTAAATGGTCGTAATAGGCAAGATGCTGAATTTCACGAAACATGTAGTGAAGTCTCTCGGCCATGATCCGGTAATTCGCAATGAGAATCGTAATTTCGGTCAATAGGCTGCTGGGCCAATGAACGGCGTTTTTCTCCAATATTTTATTGGGTAAGTCCGTTGTCGTATGCGCTAACCGAATGATCGGCCTTACGATCGAACGGCTGATGAAGAAGGACGTAATGATTGCGATCAGTCCGCAAATCAACAGGATCGTAAGTGTTTTGATATAGGACTTGTACAATCCGTTCTGATAAGGCGCAAACGACGATTCCACGATGACGGTCCAGTCCCCAAGGCCTGATAACGGCGTGATCTTGATGTATGACGAGTTTCCCCACCGTTTCATCGGATTTTTGATATTTTTGGGGAGCCAATAGTAGAAGCCGTCCTTCAAGTCGTGAATCTCGCCGTCTTTTTTCCAGTCATATTCCTGCATAACGGCATTCGCGGAACGGGTACTGGCGATCACGTGCCGGTTGCGGTCCACGATGGTAACATGGATGTTCGTATATGTTGTGAGTGCTTGAATTCTTTGGCTAATATAACCGAGATCCAGGGCCCCGCCGGCAATGCCCTGGAACTGCCGGCCGCTCATGATCGGAGCGCTGATATTTACGACGGGTTCGGACACGCCGCCTCTTCCAGCGAAAACATCGGAAATGACAAGCTGTAAGCTTTCTTTGTTTTGTATAAAGTACAGCCTGTCCGAGAAGTTCAAACCGAGCGTAGGTTGGCCGTTCATATTATGTAAGGGATAGAAGGTTACGGTTGTTCCTGCAGCATTGGTGATGAACATATTATGAAAATCAGGAAAAATTTGTTTAAAATGAGCAGTAAGCCTCTGCAGAGCCTCTGCATCGTTCAGATCAGTTTCAGCCGCGAGATTGGAAAATTGCTCGACAGCCGACACATGAACGTTTCTCCAGTTGCTGATATCGTTCTCAATGATTTCCGATTGGCGTTCCGCCGCTTCCTGAATCGCCGCATCGGTTTTCTTAATCTCCTCTCGGCTCACCATGATCATGACAAGCAGCAGGGGAAAGACGATTAAGGCGACAAAAATGTTAAAAAGAATATCGTACAAAGAACGGGACGTTTTTTTGGAGGTTCGACCGGTCCCCATGGGAGCCCTCAAATAAGTGAGGATAAGGCTTGCAATCAAAGCATTTAAAATACTGTTGACAGCATCCTTAAGCATAACTGTCAACGTAGCCGTAGCGTCCATCTGCAATCCATAATGATAGGATAACCAGATCATCGGCATGCCCAGCAGGATCCAGAACAACGCGACCAGGAAGACGAAGTTGCTGATCTTCTGCCGGTAGAAGAGGCCGACGAATATCGTCTCTGCAATAAAGACCAGCATAGCATACGGATGATTCCATAAAATTAAGGTAGCGCTGCTTGCGAGAATAGACCCGATCAATCCCCATTTAAATCCATAGAGCTTCATGATGAGCCATACAAAGATGCTGCCGAATATAAAGTCGACTCCATAAAATAGAGACAGGTTCATGATGTTTCCCAAACAAGCTAAGACCAGCAACAGGACCAGGTAAAAGAATGAAACGACAGGTGAAGAAGTTCTTGTAAACAAAATAGCTGCTCCCATCCACGATAGTTTTGATCCATACCTTGTGAATGACAAACCGCCCACTAAGCAAAAAACACTACCGAAAGGTAGTGTCTTAAATTGCAACCCAGCCATCATCGCAGAAACTGCGGAAGACCTGTGGCTTTGCGTCCCCGCCTTTCGAACGAGTTTGCCGTAGGTATTTAGTTCTATATCATTTAAAAATAAACGATCTGTCGTATTTTGTCAAAAATATTTGAAGATTTTCACGATTTTTGCTAGTTACCCCTCAAATTTGCAAGTGAAGCAGAATACTATAGAAGATCCGGCTGATCCACCTCCAAATCGCGCATCGGGTTTCCAATAAAGGAGGAGAAGTTTCATGTTTAAACGATTTGACAAGTTATACGGTATTGACTTAGGAACGTCAAACACGGTGATCTTCGAGCAGGGTAAAGGCATCGTGCTGAGCGAACCGTCTGTAGTCGCCTTTCATCAAAGCACCGGCGAATTGCTGGCCGTAGGCGCGGAGGCGCAAGCGATGATCGGACGAGCTCCCGCTCATGTCGACATCACCTATCCCTTGAGGAATGGCGTCATCGCCAATTTCGATCTGACCAGCAGCATGCTTCAGCATTTTATCAAAAAAATACAAGGCCGCTCGTCTTTGCTGCGAAGCTCTCAAGTATATATTTCCGTGCCTTGCGGCATTACCAATGTGCAAAAGCGGGCCGTTGAAGAAACGATCGTCCATAAGGGAGCCAAACGGGCGATTGCGGTCGAGGAACCGCTGGCTGCTGCGCTTGGGGCAGGACTTCCGATTGACGAGCCGATCGGTCATTTGGTGCTCGATATTGGCGGAGGCAGCTGTCAAGTGGCCATCTTGTCGCTCGGGGGCATTGTGGCCAGCCATACGGTGAACCGGGCAGGGATGTCTCTTGACCTAGATATTATGGATTATGTGAAACGGCAGTACAACCTGGAGATCGGGGAACGAACGGCGGAAGAAATCAAGAAACAAATCGGAACGGCCCGTGCTTCCTCCGAAGAACGTACTCTCGGCATTAAGGGGCGGGATGTGATTAACGGATTGCCCCGTTCGATCCAGTTGAGCTCCCGGGAAATATACACGGTGGTGGATGATTTCCTGCAGCTGCTGGTCGAAGCTATTCGCGCGACGTTGGAGCGGTGCCCGCCCGAGCTTGCCGGGGATGTGGTGGAGCAGGGGATTCTGCTGTGCGGAGGCGGCGCTCTGCTGGAAGGAATTGATGAACGGATCCGCGAGGAGACCGGGGTTCCCGTACATATTGCCGAGCATCCGCTTGAATGTACCGCTCTCGGCACCGGCATGATGCTCGGCGCGCACAACAGCAAGCGCGTACCGGCGTGGCGGGAGGCCAAACCGGAATCGGCGGTGCAGCAGGATGCGGGCCAGCAAGCCGAAATGTAAGGAAGCTGTGAACAGTCCATGGGGCGGCTGCCGGTCGGCGGCAAGACGATCGTCCGCATCCATGACAAGGAAATGACCTGCGTTATTCACAGGCTTATACACATTACTAACAGGCTATCTCATCTTCCTGTGCATAGGTTTTAGTACATTCATTAACATATCCACAATCGAGGTTATACACAGGTTAAAAGAGAGTCGGTTATCCCGGGCGGAAGTCGCCGGGACCGGATAGATCGAGCAAGCGACCGTTCCCGGTCTGTATCGGGGAGCGGTCGCTTGTTCGGTTCATGGCGTCTGCGGAAGCCCGAAGGCGTCGGCCAGCAGACGGTAGGAGTGTACGCGTGCGCCGAAGTTGTGAATCGGGGAGACGATCATCAGTTCATCGGTGCCGTACCGCTCGGCAAAATCGAGCAGTTGGGCCTTGACGCGGTCGGGCGTGCCTACGAAGCGGCGCTCACGGGCCCCGCGAATGCGCAGCAGGTCGTATTCCGTATACGGATAGTCCATAGCCGTCTGTACGGAAGGGAAGGCATGCTGGTCGAGGCCGCTGCCCAAGCGAAGGAAGAACAGATCCGAGCTTGTCGCCAACCGGTTCGCTTCGTCCTCCGTATCGGCGCATACGACCAGGACCGCAGCAAGGGCTCGCGGACGATCGTTCAAGCTCGACGGTTGAAAGTGCTCCCGGTAATACCGGATCGCCGCTTCCCCGCCGGGCGCGCCGAAGAACTGCGCGAATCCGTAGGCTGTCCCCTGTTGGGCCGCGATTTTGGCGCTCTCATCGCTTGAACCGAGCAGCCACAAGTCGGGAGCGGTTGCGATCGAAGGCGCCGCCTGCAATTTGGCGTACGGATGATCGGGAGGCAGCGATTCGTACAAGAACCCCGTTAAATCGGCGACTTGCTGGGGATAGCGGTCCGTGTCTACATATTTATGCTCCTGCAGCGCTCGCGTCGCCAGCGGCATGCCTCCCGGTGCGCGGCCGAGTCCGAGATCGATGCGGTTCGGATGAAGCGCCTCAAGCAGCTTGAAGTTTTCCGCCACTTTATAAGAGCTGTAATGAGGCAGCATCACGCCGCCCGAGCCCACACGGATGCGCGAGGTCGCCGCGGCCAGGTGAGCGATCAGCACCTCCGGACTGGAGAAGGCCAGCATCCTGCTGCCGTGATGCTCGGATACCCAGTATCGGGCATAGCCGAGCCGGTCCGCTTCTTGCGCCAGCCGCGTCGTTTCCTTCAACGCATCCGCGGCGGTTTGTCCTTCGCCGACTTGGCATTGATCCAAAATTCCGAGTTTCATGGTTCGCACCTCCGATTCATGTTCTAAATCTAAGAGTAATGAATTCACTATATTTTAGCAAGCGATGTATTTTTAATAAGTAAATGCGAACCATTGCCGGGGGACCGCGCAGTAGTGCGACCCGGTGAAACCTGCTATAATGTGGATGAAACCGAGGTGATGGATATGGTCAAGAAAAAACGGCCGACATCCGCCGCTCAGCCGGCTACTTCCGATAAACCGGCCACGTTGAAGGATCTTCTGAATCCGGATATCGTGAACAAGCTGAAGGCGCAGGCGGACGATATGAAAGCGGAAGCGGCTAAACGCGAGGAAGCCGCCAAGCAAAAAGCGGCGGAAGCCCGCAAGGCCGAAGAGAAGCGTCTCGAGAACGACTTTGATCATTTGCTGAACAACAGCGGTCTCGACTGGCGCCAATATAAGTAAGAGAAGATCAGGCTGCCCGCGGGGCAGCCTGTTGTTTCATGACACCACGGACCGCAAGTAAGGGGAAGGATGGGACACCGGATGATTCGACTTCGAGGGCATCATTTATTATGTTTGCTAGGCTACCGGGGGATGGGCTACTCGCCCGACTTTTGCACCAACATGACGGCGATCTATGAGCGGCTTCGTGAACAGACGCAGACGCGGGTCGTGCTGGTGGAGGGGCCGGACGACATCTGCGCCGCATATCCGAAGGACAAGCCCCCACACTGCGAAGAAACGAGCGTAGCGCATCGCGATTCGCGCGTGCTGGAGAAGCTCGGGCTGCGGGTCGGCCGCGAGATGAGCTGGGCCGACGTATGCGGCGCGGTCGATGAGACGATGGAGGCAGGCGACATCGGGCGGATCTGCGCCGGCTGCCCTTGGGAGCCGTACGGGGTATGCGAGGACGGCGTGCAGCGAATCAAGCGGGGCGAGGAGCTGCCTCCGGTAGGGGCGTAACCGGTGCCGGGCTGCGATGCGATTCCGGATCGAATGAGGGAACCGATGGTTAGAGGCAGTATTAAGGATCGACAGGGGGGATACGATGGCGAACGTATTTATGATCTCCGATCATCACTTCGGCCACAAGCACATTATCGATTTCGAATCGAGGCCGTTTACCGGTAGCGAAGAGATGACGCGAGTCATGACGGAGAAGTGGAACGCTGTGGTGGGGAAGGACGATCAGGTGTTTCATCTGGGCGATTTCTCGTTCTTAAATATGGAGAAAACGAAGCAGATCGTGTCCGCTCTTAACGGGTACAAAGTGCTGATTCTCGGCAACCACGACCGGGGCCGCGGCCGCCGCTGGTGGCTCGACGCCGGGTTCGATGAAGTGAGCGAGTATCCGATCGTGTACGGCGGATTTTTCTTCCTGTCCCACGAGCCGATGTACATGAACAAGCATATGCCCTACGTGAACATTCACGGTCACATCCACGGGCAAAAGTACGAGGGGACACAGTACGTCAACGTTAGCGTCGAGCATTGGGACTATACACCGGTTCCTTTCGACACGATTAAGGCCAGGGTTGTGCCGAGCGAAGAACAGTGAGCCGGAGCTGCCTTTCTTGCCGCCTGCTCCCCGCCGCGGCCCCGTGTCTGGTTTATAACAGCTTAAAGCGCTCCAAATGATCCCATAACCGCTCCCGGCGCAATATTTCCTTCTGTTTCGGTCCGATCAGATCGTAGTGCGGATAGGGCGGGCGGTTATGGATATACGCGGGATTCAGGCCGTTGCCGCGGCACCATGCCTCGAGTCGTTCGAGATCCGCACAACCTACCTTGGTCACCGACGTAATGCCCGGAAACCGCGGGTCCAGCCAATAATGCGTCAAATAAGCGATTTCCCCGCGCGTCACCGCTTCCTTCCACGCCGTCAATTCTTCTCGTTTAATTCCGAATGCCATGCGCCGCTATCTCATCCTTTGCACAGTGGTAAGTTACTGTTCATTATATCAAGACTATCGTCGGGTTGCGATCTTCGCCCAGGACGTCATGGGGAACGATGGAATAGAGAAACAGAGGGGCAGGGCAACAAAACAACAGAGAACAGAGAACGAGCAGGTGGGCAAGACAGAAAGAGACCCGCGAGCGCAAGGCTTGCGGGTCTTAAAAGTTTATATATCAAAAGGGGGTCGAGTTCTATTATAGGCGGGGAAGCTTAAAGACAGATGAAAATTAGATTTCATTTATGTAACAAATCATTTACACATTTTACTAAAAGCCGTTTCCGTGGACGGACTGCGTTTGCCCGCCCGGCTGCGTCCGGTCCCCGTAGGCGGGGCTCCAACGCCCCTGCCTCTGTATCCCGCGATAGTACGGCACTTGCTGCACGATGGTCCGGCGTATGCGGAGGCGGCGAAGGATTTTGCCGAGCGGGTGAAGGATGTGAGCCACGTGCTGGAAGGCATGACGGAGCGGATGAAGGCGGAGCACGTCGTGGACTTCCTGTATGAACGGTTAACTGCGGAACAGCGGTAAAGCGGTCTATTGACAGGGGAAAATGCGCGGTGCTATTATATCACTATTCCTATTAAATTAGTATGAATTAAGTCATCCGTACAGCGGAGACATTCTCGTACCCGGGAATGTCTTTTCTGTTGTTGGAAAATCTAGGGTATTGACAGGTGGCTGATTTGCTAGTATCATATCAAAGATTTAATGGCCCAAGGGCCATATGGCATGGGGGATACCCTTCGCGTATAAATTCTATGAGATCGGCGCACCATTTAGCCAAACCCTTAGGAATTATACGCCAGTGCTTTAACATATGAGGTGCGACAAGACATGATCCAACTGAGCAACGTATCGAAAACCTACCAGGTCGGCGACCGTTCCATTGCGGCGCTGCGGAATATCGATCTCACGGTCAACAAAGGCGAAATCTTCGGGATTATCGGGCACTCCGGCGCCGGAAAGAGCACGCTGATTCGCACGATTAACGTGCTGGAGCAGCCGACAGGCGGACAAGTATTCGTCGACGGGGTAGAGATGACGGCGTTGAACGGCCGGCGGCTGCAGCAGGAGCGCAGCTCGATCGGGATGATCTTTCAGCATTTCAATCTGCTTTCTTCCGCTACCGTTGCGGATAACATCGCGTTCCCGTTAAGGCTCGCGAAGCAGCAGCCGGGCGCGGTGGAGCGCCGTGTGCGCGAGCTGCTGCAGCTGGTCGGGCTGGAAGAGCATGGCGCGAAATACCCGGCGCAGCTGTCCGGCGGGCAGAAGCAGCGGGTCGGCATCGCCCGTGCGCTCGCGACGAGTCCGAAGGTGCTGCTGTGCGATGAGGCGACGTCCGCCTTGGACCCGCAGACGACGAATTCGATTCTGGCGCTGCTGCTCGATATTAACCGCAAGCTGCATATTACGATCGTGCTCATCACGCACGAGATGCACGTGATCCGCTCCATCTGCGACCGGGTGGCGGTGATCGACGGCGGTAAAATCGTAGAGCTCGGGCCCGTGACCGATGTGTTCCTGAAGCCGCAGCATCCGACGACGCGCGAGTTCGTGGAGCAGCTGTCGGACAGCTCGGAGCCGCTGCAGGCCGCCTCTTCGCCGGCGCACGAGCGGACGATCGTGCGGATCACGTATTTGGGCGAACAGACGTATGCGCCGATTCTGTATGAAACGATGCGGGAGGCCAGCGTGCCGCTCGTTATTCTGCAGGGGACGATTTCCCGGATCAAGGACACGCCATACGGACAGATGGTGGTCGAAATTCAAGGCGGCCGGGCGGACGCGGAGGAGACGGTAGCCCTGCTGCGCAGCCGCGGTCTCGATGTGGAGGTGATCCGCTATGGATAAGCTGATGGAGCTCGATTGGACGGAGATCGGCCGTGCCACGCTCGATACGCTGACCATGCTCGGGCTGTCTACCGTTTTCACGGTGCTGATCGGGCTGCCGCTGGGCATCCTGCTCTTTCTGACCTCGCGCGGCCAGATGCTTCAGCACGGGACGGTGTACGGCGTGCTCTCGCTGGTCGTCAATGTGCTGCGGTCCGTACCCTTCATCATCCTGATGATCATGGTGATTCCGTTCACGAAGCTGCTTGTCGGCACCTCGATCGGCGTTCCCGGCTCAATCCCGCCGCTCGTGATTGCAGCCGCGCCCTTCTTCGCGCGGCTCGTCGAAACGGCGCTGCGCGAAGTCGACCGCGGGGTTATCGAAGCGGCGCAGGCGATGGGCGCGTCGTACGGACAGATTGTGAGCCGCGTCCTGCTGCCTGAAGCCCGTCCCGGCTTGATCGCGGCCATCACGATCACGGCCGTGACGCTCGTCTCCTACACGGCGATGTCGGGCGTTATCGGAGGCGGCGGTCTTGGCGATCTCGCGATTCGCTACGGGTACCAGCGGTTCCAAACGACGGTGATGATCGTCACCGTGCTCGTTTTGCTCGCGTTAGTTCAAATCCTGCAAACTCTGGGCGACCGGCTCGTGCGGAGATACCAGCGGAAATAAGGATTTACTAAATAGATATCGTTCAGTTAAAAATGGGGAGGAATTCGAAATGAAAAAAGTCATGATTACCGCATTATCCGCTGTACTCGCCTTCACAATCGCCGCTTGCGGCCAGAAGGAAGCAGCGCCAAGCGCGAACACCCCCGCTGCGGGCGCCGCAGGCGGAGAGAAGAAAGAAGTCACACTGAAGGTCGGCGCAACCGCTGTGCCGCATGCTGAAATTTTGAACTCGGTCAAAGCCAAGCTGAAGGAGCAGGGCGTTAACCTCGAGGTGAAAGAATTCACCGACTATGTGCAGCCTAACGTACAGGTGTTCGAAAAGCAGCTGGATGCCAACTTCTTCCAGCATACGCCTTACCTGGAGCAGTTCAACAAGGATAAAAACATGAACCTCGTCACCGTCACCGGCGTCCACATCGAGCCGTTCGGCGCTTACTCGCAAAAGATTAAGAAAATCGAGGAGCTCAAAGACGGCGCCACCGTCGCGATCCCGAACGACCCGTCCAACGGAGGCCGCGCGCTTGCGCTGTTGGAGAAGAACAACCTGATCAAGCTGAAAGACGGCGTCGGCGTCAAGGGGACTGTCAAGGATATCGTCGAATACAAGAAAAAGCTGACCATTAAAGAGCTTGAGGCCGCTATGCTGCCGCGCGTGCTCGGTGAAGTCGATCTGGCGCTCATCAACACGAACTATGCGCTTGAAGCGAAGCTCGTGCCGACGAAGGACGCGCTGTTCATCGAAGGCCAGGATTCGCCGTATGTGAACATTCTCGTCTCCCGTCCGGACAACAAGGATTCGGATGCGATCCAGAAGCTGGCGAAAGCGCTGAATTCCGAAGATACGAAGAAGTTTATTAACGATAAATACAATGGCGCGGTTGTGCCTGCGTTTAAGTAAGATTGGACGAAGAAGCAAGCAGAACGCATTTCCTATACGGAAATACGGTTCTGCTTTTTTCTTATCCTTGACCCTCACGTTACGTGATGGATTACGATGAATGGGGGAGATTGTACGTTGGAGATTTTCCGCGGTCTCGGGGATTTGTACGTGACCGATGGTCGGTTCACTGCCAACCTCGATAAGAACAAGCCGGGGTATGCCGCTTTCTTGCAAAAAGCGATGCATGTATACTGCGACCGGGAAGAAAGGGAAGGCGAGCCGGGTTGAAAAGAAGCAAAGCGAAGGGCGGAGGATACGCTAACCAAGCGTCGCAGCTCCGCTATGTTTGCAGCGGCATACGCCGGCAACATTTTGTGCGATAAACGCTGTCCTTTTACCAAGCGGAATGATAAAATTTTGTTAACAAGTCGAAGAAAGCGAAGAGGGGAACGGAAGGATGCCGAACCTAAGCGGGAAATACAACCGGGACACCGTTCAGGTGGAAGAAGCGCTGAACCGCATTCAAGCGCATGTTCGCGTGCTGGAGACAGAGACGGTTCCACTGGCGCAAGCGTCCGGCCGACGGGTGGCGGCGCGGATCGCCGCACCGCATCCGTATCCGGCCTTCCGCCGGTCGGGGATGGACGGCTATGCGGTAAGGGCGGCGGATCTCGCCGCGGCTAGCAGAGACACGCCCGTCGTGCTCGAGGTCGTCGAGCACATCCCGTGCGGCTGCGTGCCGGAGCGCCCTGTGGCCAGCGGCCAAACGTCGAGAATCATGACCGGGGCCATGCTGCCCGAAGGAGCGGATACGGTCGTCATGTTTGAGATGACGGAGACGATCGAGCGGGACGGTGCGGCCTGCATCTCGGTTATGAAGCCGCTTGTTTCGGGCACGAACGTGTCCGGGATCGGTTCGGAGGTGAGCGAAGCGGAGCTGCTGCTGGAAGAAGGGCGTGTCATAGGCGCAGGCGAGACTGCGCTGCTCGCCGTCTTCGGCATCACGGAAGTGTCGGTATACCGCCGTCCGACGATCGCGATCCTGTCCACGGGCTCCGAGCTGCTGCCGGCGGACGCGCCGCTGGAACCGGGCAAAATCCGCAACAGCAACGCCTGGATGCTGGCCGATCGGGTGCGCGCGTTGGGCGGCATCCCGCTCGTGCTGGAGACGGCCGCGGATGAGCTGGAGCATGTGCGGGCCGCGATCCTTGAAGCGCTGGCGCAAGCCGACGCCGTTATTACGAGCGGGGGCGTTTCCGTCGGGGATTACGACGTGCTCGCCGACTGGCTTGTCTCCTGGGAGGGGACGACGCTGTTTACGAAGGTGGCGATGCGCCCTGGCAGTCCGACCAGTGTGGGCGTGTTGAACGGGAAGCTGATTTTCGCGCTTTCGGGCAACCCGGGCGCTTGTTTTGTCGGGTTCGAGCTGTTCGTGCGTCCGGCCTTGGCGGCGATGCAGGGAACGGCCGGTCCGGCGCTGCAGCGCATCCGCGCGCTGCTGGGCGAAGGGTTTCCGAAGGTGAACAACTATCCCCGTTATGTGCGGGGGACACTGTCTTTTGTCGAAGGGCGAGTATATGCGGTCACGCATCGGCACAATCAATCGGGCAGCCTCATTTCCATTAAAGATACGACGGCGCTCATCGTGATCCCGGCCGGAGGCAGCGGGCTTCAACCGGGGGATTTGGTCGACGTGCTGCTATTAGGCTAGAGGCGGAAGGACGAGGAATCGGATGGCAACGAAAGCGGTTTTTCAAGTCGTCGGGTATAAGAATACGGGCAAAACGACACTCACGTGCCGTCTCATCCGCCTGTTCCGCGCGGCCGGGTATTCGGTCGGTACGATCAAGCACGATGCGCACGACTTCGAGATCGACCTGCCGGGCAAGGATACATGGCAGCACCGCGAAGCGGGAGCGGAGGCCGTGGCCATCACCTCGGACGGCGGAGGGCGGACGTTCATCCTGGAGCAGCGGCCGCTTGCCTTGAACGAGCTGGTACAGCGGATGGCGCATCTGGATATCGTGGTGGTGGAGGGCTTTAAGTCCGAGGATTACCCGAAAATCGTGATCGTCCGGGAAGCCGGGGATCTGGCGTTGATCGGCCGGGTATCCCATCCGATCGCCGTCGCGGCATGGCTTGCTCCGGAGCAGGCCGCCCCCCATGCAGGGGGAACGCCTATCGTGGCGATCGACGACACGGAGGCGCTGCTTCGCGTCGTTGCGGACAAATTCGGGCTCGATATCGCGGGCGGGCAGGAGGAGAAGCGATGAAGCGCCGTATGTTGAAGGGCGTCATCGTGGCCGGCGGCCTCAATACGCGTATGGGGCAGGCGAAAGGGCTGATGCCGATCGCCGGGCAGCCTCTGATCGGGCGTACGGTTGCGGAGATGCATAAGGTTTGCGACAGCGTCGTCGTCGTCGCGAACGAACCGGAGCTTTACGCTGCAGCGGTCGGATCTGGCGCGGAGCTGATCGCCGACATCATCCCGCATAAGGGGCCGATGAGCGGCCTGCATGCGGCTTTGTCGGGTTCGTCGCACGATTATCATTGGGTCGTCGGATGCGACATGCCGTTCGTCTCGTCGAGGGTCGCGGCGTGGCTGCTGCGGCGGCTCGAAGCGGGCGCTGCACCGGCGGTCATCCCGTGTGCCGGGGAACAGGCGCATCCGCTGCACGGGCTGTACCGCAGAACGTGCCTGCCGTCCGTGGAAGCGCGAATCCGCGGGGGCTCCACCGGCTTGATTCGCTGGCTGCATGAGATCGGGGCTGACTTCGCGACGGAACAGGAGCTGGCCGCAGCCGGATTGGACATCGATTTCGCGCTCAGCTTTAACGATCCGGAGCAGTACGCCCGGTGCGCGGCTAAGGCGGAAGCTAGAGCGGACCGCTCCTTGTAATCGAACGTCGTTCCCTAGGGGGGCGGCGTTTTCATTCTTTTATTGGACGGGTGCGCATATGGAGAATGTTTCCTGCCGGTTCCACGTTGCTAATTTAATATCCCCATTGTTAAATAAATAGCATATCTAAATTTAAGAAAGCCCATAAAATGAATAGTAAGCATGTTTAGGAGGCCAAAAGGTACGATGTCTATGAAGGCTACTCGCCGGATCGCTCTAATTAGCTGCATGCTGCTGACGGCAGGTGCGGTGATCGGCTGCAGCGCCGCCGCGGACCGTGACGTCTCGGATCCTACTAGCCCTGCAGCAGGCAACCCGTTTACCGGACAAAGCATCACGGTCTATATGGGGAACAGCGCGGCCGCGGATACGATCAAGTCCCTGCTTCCGGAATTTGAAGCCCAAACCGGCCTTAAAGTAGATCTGCTCAGCTTTACCAATGAACAGCTGAGCCAGAAGCTCTCGGTCCAGCTTACGGCGGGCAGTTCAAGTCCCGATGTGTTCATGATCCGCCCGCTGGAAGAGCTCAGGCTGTTTGATAAGAACGGATGGCTGCAGCCCTTGGACGAATACGTACGAAGAGATCCGGGCTATGACTTTGACGATTTCTTTCAATCGGCCATCGATTCGACGACAACCGGGGGGCGGTTAACCTCGATCCCGCTGTCTACCGAGCAGCAAATTTTATATTACCGGAAGGATTTATTCGAGCAGGCCGGGCTGGCCGTTCCCCGGACGCTGGATGAGCTTGAAGCGGCGGCACGCCGGCTGCACGATCCGGCCAGTGGCGTTTACGGCTTTGTCGCCAGGGGCCAAAGAAACGCTTTGGTTACGCAGCTCTCCTCCTTCCTGTATTCCGAGGGCGGGGATTTTCAGAAGAATGATCTTGCGGCGATCAATACGCCGGAAGCGATCAGGGGGATGACCCGATATATCCGGTTGTTGAAAAATTATGGGCCCCCCGGTGTCTTTAATATGGGCTGGCAGCAAGCCGCAGGCGTTTTCGCGTTAGGCAAAGCGGCTTTGTATACCGATGCCAGCGCGATCTATACCAATGTCATCAATTCCGGTCAATCGGCGATCGGCGACAAGATCGGGTATGCGATGTTTCCTGCGGGACAAGCCGGCGCCAAGCCTTTTAATATAACCGCTTGGGGGTTGGCGATGAGCGCCGCATCGGGCCGCAAGGAGGCGGCATGGAGCTTCATCCAGTGGGCGACGAGCAAAGACCTCGTGATGCATTCCCAGCAGCGGGGAAATCCCGGCGCCCGCCAGTCGGTATGGAACGATCCTCAAGGCGTTTCCGGGTTTCCGGCTGCGTATATTCCTGTTGTTACGGAATCGATGCGGGTCGGAGTGGGGCACGACCGCCCGCAGGTGATCAATGTAGGCGAGGCCCGCGAGATCATCGGGGATATTGTCATTCAGGGCTTGCTGGGTGAAGATATCAAGGCCGCCGCGGACAAGGCCAACATCAGCTTTCAATCGCTCATCGACAAGGAGAAGAGCCGATGAATACGTTCGGAAAAGTCATCACGCTCGTCATTTCTTTGCTTATTCCGATTATTCTTTTGTACATGTATTCGAATCAGGTAAGCGTTAACGTAGTCCGCCAAACGGTGGAGGAAGGAAACCGGAACCGGCTTGCCTTCTTCATGAGCCAAATGGAGATGATGATCGACCAATTAACCAAATATTCGGTGACAGCCAGTCGGGATTACAGCATTAAAGAATATTTGGACGGGCGGAACACGAGCAAGCCGCTCGTTCAGCTGCAGCGGCAAATGCGGATTGTCGACATGCTGAACATGCAAATTGCGACAAGCGCCTGGAACAATCAGATCATCTTATATTTGCTCGATTCCAAGGAGATCATCTCTACCGATTACTCGGTCCAATACGACGAGAACTATCTCCGGAATCCGGAGTTGAAGAAGTGGTCGCATCGCAGCGCGCTTACTTACGGGATGTACCAAACGTTTTTTTCCCGAATCAAGGAATCGGATATTCCCAACCTGTACATTGAGATTCGATTTACGGATGATAACATCAAGAACATGCTGAATTTATTGAAGCAGGGGGACAAGCGGGAGCCTTTCCTGTATCAATCCGGGATGGAGCCGATCCTGAACTACACGGCAGACCGGACGCTGGTCGGCCGGGTCGTCGAGCAGTTGGACCGTCAGGAGCTTCAGCACAGCGGCAGTATTACCGTATCGCTCAACAAGCAGAAATATATCGTCAATTATATTCGCTCCGAAAGTCTCGGGTGGTATCTGGTCGATATTGTCCCGCTGGAAAGCATCTTCGCGCCCATCATTACCAGCCGAAATTTATTTTATACGTCCATCGGCTTGCTGACGGCGATGAGTCTTCTGGTTACCCTGCTGTTGTACCGAAACGTGCAGCGGCCCATTCAGCTGCTGATACGGGGCGTGCAGCGCATTAAGGACGGCCAGTATTCCGCCAGGCTCAAGCAGCAGCCGAACAATGAATTCGACTTTCTGTTCATCAGCTTCAACGAAATGGCGGAGAAGATTCAAGAGCTTATCGAGAAGGTATATAAGGAAACGCTCCGCTCGAGGGAAGCTACGCTGAAGCAGCTGCAATCGCAAATCAATCCGCACTTTTTGTACAACTGTTTATTTTATATCAAGAACATGGCTAATCTGGGCGATAAGGAAGCGGTGGTGGCGATGTCGCTGAACCTGGGCGAATATTACCGGTACACGACAAGGCTGGAGAGCACGATGACGAAGCTCAAGGAAGAAGTCAAGCTGATCGAAAATTACTTGATGATCCAGACGCTCCGCTTACAGCGCTTACACTACGAAATCGACATCCCGGAGGAGATGCAGACGCTTGAAATTCCGCGCTTGTTGATTCAACCGTTGGTTGAAAATGCGGTGATCCACGGGGTAGAAAACAGCCTTCAATTCGGCGTGATTCAAGTGAAGGGCGAACGGGTGAACGGGATCAACAAGATTATTGTCGACGATAACGGCGTCGGTATTTCGGCGGACAAGCTGGAGGAGCTGCAGCGAAGAGTCGCCGAGCCTTTGGAAGAAGAAACGGGCTGCGGCTTGTGGAACATTCATCAGCGGTTGATTCACCTGTACGAAGGAACGTCCGGCTTATATTTCTCGCAATCACCGCTAAACGGATTTCGCGTTGAACTGATTTGGGAGGACAAGACCGCTTTATCCAAGGAGGAATAGACATGTTTCAGTTGCTGCTCGTCGACGATGAGGCCAGCGTCGTCGACAGTCTGGCCGACACCCTTCCGTGGCATGAGATTGGAATCGGAACCGTATTCAAGGCATATTCGGGCAGTGAAGCGCTGGAGATTTTAAATACGAATTCCATCGATATTATGATGACCGACATTCGGATGCCGGGCATGAACGGGCTGGAGCTGCTCGCGCGGGTTCGCCGCAGCTGGAAGAAGATCAAATGCATCCTGCTCTCGGGGCATGCGGAATTTTCCTATGCGCAGGAAGCGATTGCCCACGATACCTATGAGTATTTGCTGAAGCCGATCAGCGACGAAGAGGTACTGCTGAAGGTTGGCAACGCCGTGGAAGCGCTGCAGAAGGAACGAGACGAGAATCAATCTTACCAGCGGGTGGTCAAGACCTTGGAGGAGAATCTCCCCAAGCTCAGGGGCGAATTGTTGAATGAGCTGCTGCAGGGCATGAACTATTCGGCTGCGCGCCTGGCGGAGAAGCTGGATATGCTGAAAATGGACATTGTGCGCGAGGAGCCGTTCGCTCTGCTGCTCGTCCGGATGGAAGGCCAGCTGTCGGAGCTTGATCTGTACAGCTTATCTCTTATGGAATACGCGGTCGCGAACATGGCGGAGGAAATATTCGAAGACGGGTTCCGGCTCTGGTCATGCAAGGACGTACATGGATATTTGGCATTCGTGGTGACGTTATCAAGTGAGAAGAAGGCGGAGCAGGCTTCCGCCGAGCGCTTCATGGAAGAAGCGGCGGGCCAGCTCCGGCTGATGGCCTCCCAATTGCAGCTCAGTGTGAACCACTATTTGAAGGGGACCGTCTCGGCGTTAATCAGCAAGTGGGGGGTGTTCCCGCATGATGTGAAGAGGCTGTACGAGGACAGCTTGTTCTCTCTCCGCAGACGGGTGGGCAGTCAAAGCGGGCTGTTAGTTTATGTCGCTGACGAGATGGAGCAGATGCCAGTACATGCGCTGCAGCGGCTTTACGAGCCCCCGCTGCTCGTGCATTTGCTCGAGTCCGGCAATTGGGAGCAGACCGAGGAGAAGTTAGCGGCGATCTGGGAGGAGCTAAACCGGAAATGGGCGGATTCCCACGAGCATCTGGTGGAAGTGTTTTTCTCCATCTACGCTTCCTTCAGCTCCTACGCTCATAAAAACGGGCGCGAGCTGGCCGATATGATTGGCCCGGTTTTATCCGATGTGGCCGGTTTGACGCCGTGCCGTTCGATCACAGCTTTGCATCAATGGATCTTTCAATCGTTCAGGCTGCTTCAGCAGTGCATGGAGAACGAAACGAGGAACGAGCGCGAGAACGCCGTGCGGAGAATCCAGCATTTTGTGCAGAAGCATCTGGTGGAGAACGTTTCGCTGCAGGCCATCGCGGATCATATGTATATGCATCCGGTTCATGTATCGCGTATTTACAAGCTCGAAACCGGAGAAAATCTAAGCGATTACGTACTGCGGCTGAAGATGGAACAGGCTGCCGCCATGCTTGCCAACCCCGCGTTGAAAAACTATGAGATCGCGCTGCAGCTGGGGTATCAAAATCCGAACTATTTTATTAAGGTGTTTAAAAAGTACTATTCGGTAACTCCGCAGGAGTTCCGCTTAAACCTGGACAAGGGCGAAGACCAGTAGCTCTGGTCGTCTTCCGTGCAGCCCGCCTTCTTCAGAAGGCGGGTTTTTCTTCGTCTTTGGCAAAGTTTTTCCTTTTCATGCAGCGAATCGCAGATCACGTTAAGAATGTGCCATCGGGGTTAAATTGTTGTCATTTTAACGCGCAAGTAAACGCTTTACTATGGATGTAGGGGCTAATCGCGCAGAGGCGATAGCCGCCTAAACGAGATTACCACGGGAGGTCTTTCTTCGTATGAAAACATGGATGACAAGAACGGTGGCCGTCGCATTGATGGCTTCGCTTGCAGCGGGCTGCAGCAGCGGCGGAAGCGCCGGCACAACCGGAACAGGGACGACCAAGGAAGGAAGCGGAAGCGCGGCAAGCGGCGGGCAGAAGCCAACCTTGACCTTTTGGATGAAAAAGCAGCTGTTCGAGGATCAGAACAAGCTGATTCTGGAACGGGCCAAGCAGTTCGGAGTGGACCAAAATGTGAACGTAAACATCGAGCTGATCGCTTATGAAGATTTTTATCCGAAATGGTCCGCGGCGATCGAGTCGAAAACAACCCCTGACGTTTCGTACTTCGGCTACCAGGAGGTCGGCCAGTTCTACGGCAAAGACGTGCTGGAGGACTTGAGCGACGTGGTCAAGAAGCTGGAGGGCACGAACGGCGAAATCCAGGAGAGCATGAAGAAGGCGGTCACGTTCCAGGGCAAGCAATACGCCGTGCCGTTCTGGACGGAATCCCAGGTGCTTTACTATCGGAAAGATCTGCTGAAGAACGCGGGCTTCGACGCCCCTCCAAAAACGTGGGAAGAGTTCAGAAAAATGGCCAAGGCGTTAACCGATCCGAGCAAAGGCGTATACGGCGCCGGCATGGGCTACGGCAAAGGCAACTCCGATGCGGAATTCCTGACGCGCGGCATTATTTGGTCCTACGGCGGCTCCCTCGATACGAAGGACGGCAAGACGGTCATCGTGAATTCGCCGGAATCGGTCGAAGCGACGAAATTTATCCGCGATATTTTCCTGACGGACAAGAGCACGCCGCCGAGCGCGCTCGGATGGGATGACAGCGGGAACAACAAAGCGTATTTAAGCGGCCAGGCGGCGATGATTTTCAACGTCGGAAGCACCCTGGCCACCATTAAGAAGGATAACCCGGATTTGTATGAGAAAACCGGGATCGCCACTTATCCGGCAGGACCGAAGGGAACCTTCATTCCGGGAATCAGCAACAACCTGGGGATTTTCAAAGATTCCAAGAACAAGGATCTGGCCAAGCAGTTTGTTGAGTTCATGCTGAATGCCGACTGGTATAAAACATGGATCGAGAAGGGCGCGCCGTTGACAGGACCGGTTTATACCAAATTAACGACCGAGCCGGTTTGGCAGGAAGAGAAGAATAAAGCTTTCGTCGAGTCGGTCAAAGGCTTCAATTTCTTGGGCTTCCCGGGCGAGTACAATCCGAAGGCCGGAGAAATATTCAACCTGCGCATCGTGAACGACGCGTTCCAGAAGCTGCTCCTGGAGCCGAATTATACGCCTGAGACGGCGGTTAAGGATCTGCACACGAAGATTGAGGAAGTTTACAACAAAAAGTAATCTTTACATTTCACGCTATGGAATGATCGCGCAGTGCGGTCGTTCCATAGCTTCACAAGTAAGGCGGGGATAAGCTTTGAGAACGAATACGGACAACAAACTTGCCTATATGCTGATGAGTCCCGTGCTGATTTATTTACTTGCCGTTATGGTCCTTCCGTTCGGCTGGGCGCTGTACTTAAGTTTTACGAATAAGGTTGTGGGCGTACCGGCAACGTTTACCGGCTTGAGCAACTATATCGAGCTCATGAAGGATTCGTTGTTCTGGAAAGCGGTATGGAATACGATCATCTTCACGGTCGTGGCGGTTATCGGCAAAACGGTATTCGGCATGATCATGGCGCTCGTTTTGAATGAGAAAATCGTGCTGCGCAATGTGTTCCGGGTCCTGCTGTTCCTCCCGTGGACGATTCCGACCATCGTGTCGGTATTTACGTGGCAGTGGATTTATTCCGATGTCGGCGGCGTGCTGAATTTTCTGCTGCTGAAGACCGGACTGATCGGCGCTCCGGTCGGCTGGCTGGCTACCCCGGATCTTGCCATGTTCTCGGTTATTCTGGTGAACGTCTGGAGAGGGATTCCGTTCATGGGGATTGCCATTCTGGCGGGTCTGCAGACGGTATCCAAGGAAATGTACGAAGCGGCGATGCTGGACGGCGCGGGCGCGGTCAAGCGGTTCATCTACATGACGCTGCCTTCCGTCAAGGAAGTGACGGTGCTGGCTGCCGTGATGACGACGATCTGGACGCTTAACGACTTTGAAATCATTTGGCTGCTGACACGCGGAGGCCCATCCAACGGCACACAGGTTTTATCCACACTTAGCTATACGATCGGATTTTTAAATATGAGCTTGGGGAAAGCGATTGCCATTGCCATTCTGACGATGCCACCGTTGATCATGCTGATCAACTTCGTCACGAAGCGTTCGCTTTCGTCCGACGAGTAGGTGAATGCGCATGGAAAATAAATCGATCGGCAAACAAATTGTCGTTTACGTCACGCTGGCCGTCCTCTTAATATGCGCGCTGTTTCCGCTTTATTGGATGGTGAATACGTCCTTCAAATCGCAAGGCGAAATCTATAATATGACGCCATCCTTCTGGCCTAAAAATTTCACGTGGTCGGCTTATGTGAAGCTGATTATGGAGAAAGGTTTTCTTACCAACATCAAGAACAGCCTGCTGGTCTCGCTGATCGTTGCTTTTCTGTCGATTGTCGTCAGCATGCTGGCGGCCTATGCGATCTCCAAGCTGCGCTTCCGGGGCCGCACCATGATCTCCAAAGGCATTCTGTATGCCTATTTAATGCCGCGGGCGGTGCTGTTCATTCCGCTGTACATGCTGGTCTCCACGATTGGATTGAATGATTCGATCTTTGGTTTGATGCTGATCTATCCGACCATTACGATTCCGTATGCGACCTGGATGCTGATCTCGTACTTCAAATCGATTCCCGTTGAAATCGAAGAGGCGGCGATGATCGACGGCTGCACACGGGCCCGCACGATGCTGAGCATCATCTTCCCGCTGTCCGCTCCGGGGATTGCGGCTACATTCATTTTCGCGTTCACCTTGTGCTGGAGCGAATACTTGTACGCGCTGGTCGTCGTGACCAAAAGTGTCGACAAGACGATTACGCTCGGATTGTCCGACATGATCGTGGGTGACGTCTTTGCATGGGGTCCGCTGATGGGCGGTTCCATCATTGCTTCCATTCCGGTCATCATCATGTATCTGTTCACTTCAAAATATATGGTTAGCGGCATGACCGTAGGAGGAGTTAAATAATGACAAGATTGAACAAGGTGCTGGTTACGGCGACCAATTATTCGACGCTGTGCGCGGAAGCGAAGCGTCTTCTGGAAGAGGGCGGCTGCGAAATCATCGAGAACCGGGTGGGACGTCCGCATACGTTCGAGGAGCTGGTTCCTCTCGTATCGGATATCGACGGCGTCATTGCAGGCGTCGATACCTGGGATGAAGCCGTGTTCAAGCTGGCGCCGAATCTGAAGGCGATCGCCCGTTTCGGCGTAGGCGTCGACAACATCGATTTGGCCAAAGCGCGCGAGTACGGCATTCAGGTGACCAACGTGCCGGGAGGCAACGCGAACGCCGTAGCCGAGCTGGCCGTAGGGCTGATCTTGTCCATGATCCGCAACATCCCTGCCTTGCATCAGTCCGCCAGACGCGGGTATTGGGACCGCTATGTGGGGGAGGAAATTCAGGGGAAAACCGTCGGGCTGCTGGGATTCGGCAATATCGCGCAGATGACGGCGAAGAAGCTGCAGGGCTTCGATGTGAAGCTCATCGCCTATGATAAATATCCGAACGCAGATAAAGCGAAAGAATATGGGGTTGAACTGGTTTCTTCGGATGATGTGCTGAAGCGCAGCGACGTGGTCAGCATGCATCTGCCGAGCTTGAAAGAAACGTATCATATGATGAGCGACGAGCAATTTTCGATGATGAAAAAAACCGCGTTTTTCGTAAATACGGCCCGGGGAGCGCTTGTCGATGAGAAGGCGCTTCACCGTGCGTTGCAAACGCGATCTATAGCAGGCGCGGCCATTGACGTATATGAGCAGGAGCCGGTGTCGGCGGATAATCCGTTATTTCAACTCGACAACCTGATTTCGACGCCGCATACGGCAGCCGAAACGGTTGAAACGTACCGCCGGGTAGGACTGGTTACGGCGCAAGCGCTGCTTGATGTGTTCGCGGGTAAAGAACCGGCGAATTTGCTTCGCTAGCCGGGGCGCAGCTTTGTCATGCACAGGCTGAAAGCGATCAAGATTCGGGAGGAGTCCGCTTTATGAATGGTGCGTCGGACGGCCGGGGCGAAGGGATACACTTGAACTTGGGGCGCGTGAATCTTGCGGCGATGGAGCCTGTCCGGCTGCCTCGGATGGTTCCGGTCAGACAGCGGTTCGATGCGAGGCGCATCGATCCGGAGGACATGGAAGCAATCATCGGCGGTCAGTTCCGGAGAGAAGACGTTCGCGGTAAAATTACGCCCGGCATGCGAATTGCCGTAGGCGTCGGGAGCCGGGGGATCGAGAATCTCGCGCTCATTGTCCGCGCAGTCGTTCAGGAACTGAAGAAGCTGGGCGCGGTGCCTTTCATCGTTCCGGCCATGGGCAGTCATGGCGGAGGAAGAGCGGAAGGCCAGGAGCGGCTGCTCGCCGGGTATGGCATTCACGAAGAGAATGTGGGGGCGCCGGTCCGGGCCTCGATGGATACCGTCTATCTGGGCACCGTGCTTGACGGTGTGGAGGTTCACTTCGATCGAATCGCTTACGAGCAGGCGGACGGTATTATCGTCGTTGCGCGGATTAAGCCCCATACCGACTTTAAGGGCCCGATCGAAAGCGGCATTCTCAAGATGCTCGGCATCGGCCTTGGCAAACATAAAGGGGCCAGCTATTTGCACAAATTCGGCATGGAACGCTTCGGCACCCTTCTGCCGGCTGTCGGAGCGCTGATGATGGAGCGGACGCCCATTCTTGGCGGCGTGGGCATCGTCGAAGATGCGTACCATGAAACGGCGCATATTGAATTTGTGCCGAAGGAGCAGCTTCCGCACCGGGAAGAACAATTGCTCGCCGAGGCGAAACGGTTGATGCCCCGCTTGTGGCTGAATGACATCGATGTTCTGATCGTCGATGAAATCGGGAAAAACATCAGCGGCAGCGGCATGGACCCCAATATTATCGGGCGCTCCGGCGCGAGCAGGACGTTCGGGGAAGGCCCGGCGATCCGGAAAATTGTAGTCGGAGGCTTAACGGAGGAAACGAAAGGAAGCGCGGTCGGCATCGGCCTGGCCGATTTTACAACACGCCGGGTTGTGGAGCAAATCGACTTTGCGACCATGTATACTAACGTGATTACCGCGATGGAAATAGGCGGAGGGAAGCTGCCCCTCGTTCTTCACAATGATGAAGAGGCCATATCCGTAGCCGTCTGCACGGCGGGAAGAAGAGAATACGATCAGGTGAAGGTCGTCAGGATCAAGCATACGCTGGCCTTGGAGGACATTCTCGTCTCGGAGAACTTGCTTCCGGAGGTAGAAGCTCATCCGATGATGGAAGCGACCGGCGCCGCCCGGGAATGGAAGTTTGATGCGACCGGGCATTTGATCGGGTAGTCCGCTTCGATTTAACACAAAATCATTCATTTAACGTCACTCCTGGATGGAGCGGCGTTTTTTTATGATCCGTCCACTTGCGTATCCATCGCATCTTAGTCCTTCGTTCGCGGAAGTTTTCCATATCCGTCGTTTCCGGTACGTCCGGCGGGAGTCGGTCGTTTGCGTTCCCGGGGGCAAGAAAACGGCCCGCACGCGGCGGGCCTAAAGCTTACTATATGAAAAAAGGGGGGTTAACTAAATCATAACCTATGAATGTTAAGAGAATATCATCGCTATGTTTCAAATGCGTTACATTTCTGCCGCGTGTGCGGTTCTCGGGAGAGGAAACAAATAGGGACAAGGGCCGTTGACATACGGACAACGGTCCGGTATGCTTCGGAAAGCTTGCTGCAGGCAGGCGAGTAAACCGAGGCGGCCGAATCGAAGGCATTCGGGGCTTCCTGACGAAAGGGAACGGATCGAAGATGGAGAAGCGCGCTGTGTACACGAACACGTACCGTATTGCTTTGGGTGATGTCGATTTTCTAAAAAGCATGAAGCTGAGCGCCGTATTCAACGCTTTTCAAGAGATCGCAAGCAGACATGCGGATCATCTCGGCTTGAGTATTCAGGCTGTCGAGCTCAAGCGGAATGCGGCGTGGATATTAACCCGCATCCGCGTCGAGCTGCTGCGCCGCCCCCGGTGGAATGAAGAGATTCGAATCGAGACCTGGCCGCAGCCGCCGAAGAAATATGAGTTCGAGCGGGATTATGCGGTCATGGACAACGAGGGGAACGTCCTGCTGAGGGCGGTTTCCACCTGGGTCCTGCTGGACATCGATAAGAGGGAGCTCTTGAAGTCCGACTCGGTGGCGATCGATCTCCCGGCGTTCGAGACGAAGAGAGCCATCCTGTGCAAACTCGGCAAAATCAAGCCGTCCGGTACGCCGGAGCCGGTTTACAAGCGGGTGATCGGCATCAGCGACATCGACGTTAACGGCCACCTGAACAACTCCAAGTATGTTGATTTCATCGTCGATTGTTTTTCCATCGAGCAATATCGAAGCTGCCGGGTGAAGTCGATCCAGGTCAACTATGTCCAGGAAGCGCTGCCCGGCGATACGATATCGTTCTTCCGCGACGCATCCGCGCTGGCGGAAGCGGGCCTGATTTATATCGAGGGGCGGAGCGAGCAGGACGGGCGCACGATTTTTACGTCCGAGCTGGAAGTCGAGGCGCTGTAAGGAGAGTCAACACCGGCGCGAGGAACGGATCGGCAATCGTCGTTCCGGTTTCCGCTGTGCCTCCCGATCCGGCTTCCGTTCCTTCCCACGTTCCTTCCCACGTTCCTGCCCCTGTGCCGCTCCCCCGAACGGCTTGCGCGATCGCTTCGCGCCACGCGACGACCTCGGCCTCGGACACCGAGGCCAGCCAAATATGCCGCCGCCCGCCGCTGGACTCCGCACGCTTCGCCGCAAGCAGGAAGGCGGCCCAGCTCTCCTCCCGCCGGGGATCGACGATTTCGGCGATGGCGAGCTTGTGCAGGAAGGCGGCGCGTTTGGCGGCTTCCAGGAAAGCGCCCGATCCGACCAGATGCAGGGCGGCTGCCCCTTGCTCCTTCGCCGCCAGACACATCCGGAGCAGCAAGCCTTGATAGCCTGTCGCGTCCTGCTGCCGGAGGTGATGAAGGTACAGCTCATACGGATGCCGCCGCGTCAGCGTGCCCTGAGGCCAGTATACGTTAACGACCGACGGGTCGTAGCTCCCGTGATCGAGGAAATGCAGGCGTCCGTGCTCGAACCAGCGCTCGTCCACCGGCTCGCATATGCGCGTGTACGTTCCGAAATGGTTATCCTGATGCCGGAGATTGCCGAGCAGCGAGGCTTCTTGGGGCGTCGGCATGTCAATCATCCGATGCAGCGGTTTGAAGGATTCGCGGGCGCCCAGCGCCGGGCGGCAATCCGGGCGTTCCGCTTTCCACGCGTAATAATAACGTTGAAATGCCAGAGCCCCCTCCTGAAAAGCGCGCTTATAGGCGAGCTCCTCCCCGCTAAGCGATACGTGCGCCAACTGCGGCTGTACACGGCCCTGCTCGTCCCTCGCGTATCCCGTCGTCGAGCCGAAGGCGCCCATCATCAATTCTTCGAGAAAGGCGGGACTGCGCACCAGCGCTTTGCCGAGCTCCTCATTCTCGCCCGAGCTGCCGAGGAACGAACGAATATCGATTCCCTCCATTAGCAGGTCGCAGATTCCGGCGCCGCCGACGGCAAGCAGATGAATCGTCGGCGGATCTTCCCCGGCCCGCGATGCCGCGCCTTCCGATTGCTCCGGATGTTCCGGACGAACGCGACCGTATTTCAACGCGGCGTGCAGCGACTTTTTGATGTTGCCGTGAAAGCCGATATCCAACGTCACCATACGCTCCGGCGTTTCGCAGGTCTGCTTCAAGTAATCGCACAACAGCTGCCGGTGGTGCGCGATGGCGGCGTCGATTTTCGCGCGTGTTCGCGCTTCGAGCAGAAACCGCCGCAGCTTCTCAAGCAGCGTGCCGGCCTGCTCATCCTTCATCGTGCGGCATTCCTGCAGCGAGAGGCCCAGCGCTTCCCCGAACGCGTGCGCCTCCTCGGCCAGGCCGAGCTTCTGCAGCAATTCGCCGACCTTCGCGTCGCCGGAACGGAACAAGCGTTCAAGCTCGGCTTCGTCGAAGCGCCTGAGCGAAGCCAAGTACGTCGCTTGGCGCGATACGTAAAGCGGCACAACGCGCAGCGGAATGCCGCGCGAACGAGCAGCCTGCTCCAGCATAGGTGTGAGCAGCACCCCTTCGCGCATCAGCGGATGCACTTCCGTGCGGTTCTCCGCGATGCATACGTCAATCGCCCAGTCGCACAGCGCCGTCAAGAACGGACCGGCCATCCCCGCGCCGATCTCGTGAAAGGCTGCCGTCTCAGCAGCGGCAGGCGCCCCGGTCTCCGGCTGACGCTGACTGACCCCCGCCAGCTTGCGCAGCGATTTCAACGGCGGCAGCACGTCGCGATGCCGGACCGCCTCCCAATGGTAAGCGCTGTCGAAGGACTCGGGCACGACCGCATAGTGAATGGCGCGAATGCGCTGCAGCGCAGCGCCTCGCACGTCCGCCCGCTCGTTGTCCCCGATATGTACAATCGCTTCGCGCGACAGGCCGGGGCACAGCTCCAGCAGCCGTTCGAACAAGCCGCCCGTCGACTTATTCCGGCGCTGCTCTCCTGAGACGAGCAGCACGTCGATCTCCGTGCGCTCCAGCCCCGCCGCCGCCAGCAGGTCCAGCAGCTGATCCGAGGACAAGTACATGTCCGACAGGAGGGCGATCCGTTTGCCCGCAGCCTTGCAGCAACGCAGCAGGGAGGCCACGTTCGGGTTCAAATAACACGTCTCGGCCTCCGTGGCGAGTTCGATGCGCAGAACCTCCTCCGGACGGCCGAGATGCGCCGGCATTTCGGCGTAGATGTCGCTCAATGTAATCTCGTCGTGGCCTTGCAGCCGCAGCTGCTTATCCCGGGCCCGGCGTTCGGCCGTTCCGCGCATCGAGCGGAATTCGTGCGGGCTGACGGACCGCTTCAACGAGCCGGACGAAACCGCGCGTTCGGCCGTTCTCCTGAAGACGTCGGTGGGATGGTCGCACGCCCGCAGCAGCAGCGTATCGAAGATATCCAGGCTGAGCATTTCTATTTTTTCGTACGTACCGTCTCTGGCCAGCGGCGCCAAATACCGGTCACCTTTCCATAAATCCAGGGAATGCAGCATACGGTTCATCCTTACAAGCCTCCAATTCATCGACCGGTTAAACCGGCAACCGGCATCGGCTTACCCGATGGAACAGCTGCGGGAAGGTCGTGCTATATCCTTCGACGTTCGAGGCTGATTTCCTTGAAACCCGGAAGCGGCTTGTACTGTTCGCCATGGAGAGTTTCTTGCCGGAGGGCACACGTTTCATTTGTTTAACAATCATTTACAGTAACCATAACGTACATGAATATTTAAGCTGTTAAGCTATGCCCGGCATCCCCTTTCATCCTTAATCGGATTAAAGTTTGACGCAGTTAATGGTTTGGGCGATGGACGGAATGTCGTCATGGGCGGCACCGGGAAAAACTTTATATGCTTGGTCAATTCGGCCCGTTAATAGTTCGAAAGTTAATCCCTATCTCTCCTTTTATGGTATAATTATACTACTATTTATCGATCCGAAGGGAGCAAGCTCGCATGATTGGGGATGAGTTTCATTACATACGGCAGAGAGGAAAGCCGCGGATGCGGATGAGGTGGCTGCTGCCGTTCTTCTTCGCGCTGCTGTTGATTTTGCCGATGGCCGTGTCCGATAAATCCGCGGCTGCTTCGATTTCCGGCGGAACGGGTACGGATTTGCCGTTCGCAGCGCACGAGCAGAATGATGTCACGCTGCTGCCGACAGCCGGATTAACCAACCCGGGAGCGGGCACGTATGCCTTCAAGGTAAACAGGCAATCGGAACCCGTCAGCATCGTGGAAAATCCGTCTTTGACCGGATTAATCGTCGGAACCGAAGATCTGACTTCTCGTCTCAATGCTTTCGATCCGCATTTTGAATTCGATGTAGACGTCCCGTACGGTCAGGAGAGCATCGACATTACCGCATATAGCATGTTGCAGTCGACCATCACTTTGCATTTAGGTACGGAAACGATGGAACCGGGCATCCCTTACCATTTGTCGTTGACAAGCGGATCCAACACATTCGTCATCACGACGACTTCGAATGACGGCAACCTGCATGTGTCCTATACGATCCGGGTACACCGTGCTGCTCCGAGCGCTGTTGATCATTTGAGCGTAACGGCGTCGCCGGAAACTGCAAGGGTGTATAACGAGACCGAATGGAGCCTCTCCTTTACGCCTACGGAGCCATTGACGCACGAAGATAAGATTTATTTGGCCCTGACGCCAGGGTTTACTTTCAATTTCAAAGAAAACAACAGGATTTATTGGAGCGGCCTCCCTGCGGTGACGGTGAACGACATTCCTGCCAGCGCCGTCATCCTTACGACAAACACTTCGAACGAGGACGTTCTGGAAATTTGGCTCGGTGAGATGCCTGCTTCTTCGACGGCTAACGTTGTCTTGAAGCAAGGAGCTCTTCGTAACCCGCCGACGATGGGCAGCGTTCAATTTCAAGTGACGACGAGCAAGGACACGACTCCGGCTGTCGCTTACGGTACGATAGCGCCAAGCTCGTTAAACGTGGCAGCCTCCAATCTGACGGCAAGTGCGCAGAACGTCGCCTATAGGTTGACCTATACGGCGAGAAGCGAAATCAGCGAGCATAACCGGATTTATTTGAAAGTGCCGTTCCATATAAGCAACGAGGCGGCCGAAACGGTCCGGTTAAATGATACGGCGCTGCAGCACATCGGATCGGATGGGAACGGCGTGTACTATTTAACGCCTGCGAAGGATCAGATCATTGCAGCCGACAGCCCGGTATCGCTGGAATTTAGCCCCGCGGCGGGCATTGCCAACAGCTGGCAAAGCGCAGAGCCTTTGCTGATTGGGGTAAGCACCGATGATCAAAAACAGGTTTTGGACTATTTCCCCGTTATCTATGAGATGGACGAAACGAAACCGACCGGCGGCTTTACGGTGAATGGCGGAGCGGCCAAGACGTTCTCCCGCCGGGTAACCTTGGATTTGAGCGCAACGGATGGAACGGGGTCCGGCGTGTCCGGCGTCATCGTATCGGAGGATCCCGAATTTGAGCATACGGCTAATTACCCGTATGTGCCTCAGATTGATTATTTGCTCAGAGGGAGCGATCCGGTTCACACCCTTTATCTGAAATTTTCGGACTGGGCGGGGAACGAAAGCGACCCTTATACGGCAACTATCCAGTACAGCAGCGAATTGAACTTGTCTTCGTTGGCTGTGGACGGCGGTTACGCTGTTTTTCCCGAAGTTTCGGATGAGGCTCAGCATTACTATATCCAGGTGCCGAACGATGTAAGCACCCTAAGTTTGACGCCCGAGACGAACGATCCAGACGCCGTTCTCTCGGTATCGCCCGATGTGCTGGATGCGAACGGTCGAATTACGCTGCCTTCGCTGAGGCCGGGCTCGAACGAAATCACGATTACGGTTTCCAAGGGTGCCGATCACAACGTATACGGACTGACGGTTTTCCGTGAATCGTCTCCGCTGATCGGCATCAACAATGGAGATATCGTGTCTCTAGGCTCCAAAGAATGGATCGTCGTCGATAAAGACCGCCGCGAGCTTTTGTTGAAAGAGGTCGATACGGGCTGCCCTGACTCGACGGACAATGACGGTACTTGCCATTGGGGCGTCAGCGGTTCTTCATGGTACTTTGAGGGCGCAGAAGCGGATGGTTATGTGTTCCGGCCCGAGCAGCCGGGGAGTATCGCCCATTATTTGAACCACATGTTCTGGGGGGAGCTGGGTGCCGATCAGAGCCTGGTTCAGCGTCATCCTTTCGATCAAACCCTGTATTTGCTAAATTACGAAGCTCCGCTTGCCGACATGACGAGAAGCTCGTTCGAAAGTAAGGTTGTAGCGAATGTAGGCCTGCTGGGGGTTGACCGGTATGAAGCGCTCAAGGCGGAGCTGTCCGCTTACGAATCGGAGTTCACGTATTTTCTGATGAATCCGATTCGGGCGGAGTCCGAAAATGCTCATTTCATATTGGCCGTAGATCCATTGGGCCATGTACGCTACTCGGACGCCCCGTCCGCGGTTCGTCCGGTTGTGTATTTGAAGCCGAGTGTTAGCAAGACGACCGGCAGCGGCGTTGCCGGCGATCCTTACCTGCTGGCCGAAGTGGAGGGCAACGCGGATATCGCCAAGGTTCGGGTAGGGGAAAACGACTTCGAATACGATGCAAGCACGACGCCCCCGGCTTGGTCGGCAGAGGTGGAGGCGGAAAGCGTCATGCTGTCGGTTATCATGAGCGACAGCAGCAGCTCGTTTAGGGTCCACGATACATCGCCGGCTGCTTTGAGTTATACGGTGAACGATAACACGATTACGATCGATCCGCTTCCGAAGGGCGTTTCGACGCTTCATCTGACAACAACGGCGACGGACGGTACGACCAGGCACTATGACGTTCGCATCGCGCGTCCGGCGCTGAGCGCGCTGGATATGGTGCTGGAAGCGAAAGCGGCATTAGACGAAAACGAAATTAAAAGCGATAACTTGAGTCTGGCGAGCGTCACGCAAAATGTGCATTTGCCGGTTATCGGTTTGCACGGTACGACGATTGAATGGCAAAGCGATCAGACCGCTGTTGTGGACGTGGACGGTACCGTCCATCGCCCGCCTTTTTACGGGACAAACGCGAATGTTACGTTGACAGCGACGATTCGTAAAGGAAACGCATGGCAGACAAAGACATTTGAGTTAACGGTGCTGAAGGCCGAGCCGGCAACGGCCGACCATGAAGCGGCGGTGGCAGCCGCGAAGGCGGCGCTGACGTGGGAGTCGATCCGCGGCTGGAACAGCGCGCCGGATCGAGTGGTTTCGAATCTCGCCCTCCCTACGAAAGGCGCAAGGGGAACGATGATTACATGGAGCTCCAGCGCATCGTCCGTCATTTCACCAAACGGAACGGTCACGAGAGCCGCCTACGGTTCGGGCGACATTACAGTGACGCTGACGGCAAAGCTGACACGAGGCAACGCGAGCGCCCTGCAGCCGTTCATCCTTACCGTTCTTGAGGAAGAACCGGAGACGGATGCGGATGCCATCGCGGTAAACGCGGCCTATCATGCCTTAACTTGGCTGGAGCTTCGCCAGGCGAACACGGACATCGATAGCGTGACATCAAGCGTGTACCTCCCATCCGTAGGTGTACAAGGAACAACGATTCAGTGGAGCTCGAGCCAACCTTCGGTTATCGCGCTGGATGGAACCGTCGTGCGACCGTCGTACAGCCAGGGCGATGCTTTAGTAACGCTGAGAGCGGTCATTAGCCGCGGCGGAGCATACAGCGAGAAGCTTTTTGCGGTGAAGGTGCTGAAGCTGGAGCCGACAGGGGCGGAAGACCAGACAGCCGTAGAGAGAGCGAAAGTCGAGTTGACGGAGTTCATCCATACGTCCTATAACCTGGGCGGTATTACGACGAATATGCAGTTACCTGCGACAGGAGCGCAAGGTTCATCGATTTCATGGAGTTCGAGCCATACGGCGGTGGTCGGTAATGACGGTACGGTGAATCGACCGGCTTACAGCGCGGGCGATGCGACGGTTACCTTAACGGCTACGATTAGCCGGGGCGGGGCAAGCGTTCAACAACTATTTACGGTTACCGTTGTAAAAAGGGCCCCGTATCCTATGGGTGAGCCTGTAGCTGCGGATACCAACCGGCCTATGGTATTTAACGGCGGCATCATCCTTAATTTGGCCGGTGCCGGCGTGGGCAGCGGTGCAACCGTATTGGTGACCGCCGGCGCAACGGACGATATGAGACCAGGCATGCAAGTAGCAGGCAGCGTGGCACATATTTCACTGTCCAACGTAACGCTGGCTCCGGGCAGCACCGTTGCCCTTACCTTGCCGGTGAATGCCGCGGCGGACTTATCCAAAGTCGGAGTATTCGACTACAACGAATCGACAAAACAATGGGAAGCTTTACCAACATCCATCGATCCGGATACCCGTCAAGTCACGGTGCACATCTCGCACTTCTCCACGTACGGGGTGTTCGAAGCCGATACGGCGGCTGCGCCGATCGTTTCGTTCAACGAACAATCTCAGCTTGTGCTGCCTTCCGTGAGCGGCATATCTTATTATTACTCGCTGGACGGAACAGAACCGGGACGAGAGTCGCTTCTTTACAATCCGGCAGCCAAGCCGACAATCGGGCATACGACTCCTGTACACGTGGTGGCGGTCGAGTCCGGTAAACGGAACAGTTCGGTTCGGGCCGCGGCGACATTGGAGTATGTCATCGGGCAGGCGAAGAGTCTCAGCGATTGGAATAAGGACGGGAAGGTCGATTCGTCCGACATGAAGGCGCTGCTGAAGCTCATTCCGGCCCGCCGTGAATCATCTGAATAAAAGGAGGAGGCTGACGATAAGCTGCATGTCGTCAGCCCTTATTTTTCAGTAAAAGGAGGAGATTTAGTCAAATAAACGACTTTATAAAACCGTTGACATAGGGTAGGGGGGTACTGTATGATATCGGTATCGGAACAGGAGGTGCCCACCATGATGAACAGTTCTCACGAAGTCGAAGATCCGATGTCCTGCAGCGATACTCTCTGCTACCCGCCGGACGATGAAAGAAAGAGCCATCATTTCGAGAAAGAAAAGGCCAGCCTGACTGCGAGATTGAACCGCATTGAAGGTCAGATTCGCGGCGTTAAAGGCATGATCGAGAAGGATGTGTACTGCGACGATGTGCTGAACCAAATCGCGGCGGTGCAAGCGGCCTTAAATGGAGTCGGCAAGCTGCTGCTCGCGGCCCATATGAAAAGCTGCGTTATCGAGCGGATCGAAGCCGGCGAAAGCAACGTGATCGACGAACTCCTGATTACGGTTAACAAATTAATGAAATAATATCAGCGAAGGAGGGATACCGCATGTCGAACGTTACGTTGAGAGTAGAGGGCATGTCCTGCAACCATTGCGTAAATTCCGTCGAGGGAGCGCTGAAAAATTTGGGCGCTGTCGGCAAAGTAGACCTTGCAGCCAAATCGGTAACCGTCGAATTCGACGAAAGCAAGGTTTCCTTGAACGCGATTAAAGAAGCGATTGAAGATCAAGGCTATGATGTCGTGTAACGACGAATCGCGCGAAAGAGAGCACCTGGGTTAACTTGGTGTGCTCTCTCTTTCCTATAACTCGACAACAGACATAACCGGATGTAAAGCGGCGATTGCAAGAGAGGCCAGGAAGTGTGTAGGGGGGAGAAGAGATATGGAGAAAACCGACCAGGCAGGAACGCAGCAGCAGACGACTTTGCAAATTACCGGGATGACCTGCGCCGCTTGCGCCAACCGGATTGAGAAGGGGCTCGGCAAGCTCGATGGCGTCACCGAAGCAACCGTCAATTTCGCACTGGAACAAGCGTCGGTCACGTATGACCCGGATCAAATAAAGCTCCAGGATATGGAGCAAAAAATCGAGGCGCTTGGTTACGGTACCGTCAAAGAAACGGCCGATTTCCAAATCGGCGGCATGACGTGCGCGGCTTGTGCGACCCGCATCGAGAAAGGGCTCGGCAAGCTCGGCGGCGTCACTCGCGCGAATGTGAACCTGGCGCTCGAGACCGCCCGTATCGAGTACAATCCGGCCCAAGTGTCGATAACCGACATGGTGCGCAAGGTCGAGCAGCTAGGCTACACCGCCGCCCTGAAGCAAGAGTCCCGGGAAAGCGGGGACCACCGGCAGCAGGCGATCCGCAAGATGCGGATGAAGCTGCTCGTATCAGCCCTCCTTTCCCTGCCTTTACTGTGGGCGATGGTCGGTCACTTCTCCTTCACGTCCTTCATCTGGGTGCCGGCTCTGTTCATGAACCCGTGGTTCCAGCTCGCGCTGGCCACACCGGTACAATTCGCGATCGGCCGCCAGTTTTATACCGGCGCTTACAAAGCGCTGCGCAACGGCAGCGCCAACATGGACGTGCTGGTGGCGTTGGGCACTTCAGCGGCTTATTTTTACAGCCTTTATCTTACGGTCCAATCGTTGAACGCTCACGGGCATCAAGTCGAGTTGTACTATGAAACAAGCTCCGTCCTGATCACGTTAATATTGCTCGGCAAACTGTTCGAAGCGCTGGCCAAGGGACGTTCTTCCGAAGCGATTAAATCTTTGATGGGGCTGCAAGCCAAGACGGCGCTTGTCTTCCGCCAAGGGCAAGAGCTGGAAATCCCGGTGGACGAAGTGATGGCCGGCGACGTGATCATCGTGAAGCCGGGCGAGAAAATTCCGGTGGACGGCCTCGTGCTTGAAGGAACGTCCTCCGTAGACGAATCGATGCTGACGGGAGAAAGCATTCCCGTGCAAAAAAGCGCCCAAGACCGTGTCATCGGAGCTACATTAAACAAGAACGGCATGCTTAAAATCCAGGCGACAAAAGTCGGCAAAGAAACCGCACTGGCGCAAATCATTAAAGTCGTCGAGGAAGCGCAGGGCTCCAAAGCGCCGATTCAACGGGTAGCGGACGTCATCTCCGGCATCTTCGTGCCGATCGTTGTCGGGATCGCCCTCGTCACGTTCCTCGTCTGGTTCTTCTTCGTCGAACCGGGCGAATTCGCCGGGGCGCTGGAGAAGGCGATCGCCGTGCTCGTCATTGCCTGCCCTTGCGCGCTGGGACTAGCGACGCCGACTTCCATCATGGCCGGCTCGGGGCGTTCCGCAGAGCTTGGCATCCTGTTCAAGGGCGGCGAGCACCTCGAGGCGACACACAGAATCGACACGATCGTCCTGGACAAAACGGGCACGGTAACGAAGGGCAAACCGGAATTGACCGACGTGCTGCCTGCCGAAGGCATCGACCCATCCAGCTTCTTGCGTTGGGTGGGCGCCGCGGAACGCAACTCCGAGCACCCGCTAGCCGAGGCGATTGTGGCAGGCGTCCAAGAGCAGGGCCTTGCCCTGCCGGAAGCCGGGCAATTCGAGGCGATTCCCGGCTTCGGCATTCGCGCCGAGGTGGAAGGCAAGCAGATTGCCATCGGCACCCGGAAGCTTATGACGCAGCTTGGCGTTAGCCCCGGCGCGGCGCTTGAGACGATGAGCATGCTTGAAGAGGCTGGCAAAACCGCCATGCTGGTCGCCGTGGACGGTACCTATGCAGGGATGGTGGCCGTCGCCGATACGATCAAGGAGACATCGAAAGAGGCGGTTGCCCGCCTGCAGGCGCTCGGGATCGAAGTCATGATGATCACCGGCGACAACGAACGGACGGCTCGGGCGATTGCCGCGAAAGCCGGTATCGACCGGGTGCTGGCCGAGGTGCTGCCGGAAGGAAAAGCCGCCGAAGTGCGCAAGCTGCAAGACGCCGGCCGCAAGGTGGCGATGGTCGGCGACGGCATCAATGACGCGCCTGCGCTTGCGACAGCGGACATCGGCATGGCGATCGGAACCGGAACGGACGTCGCCATGGAAGCGGCTGACGTAACGTTGATGCGGGGCGATCTTAACAGTATTCCGGACGCCATCTTTTTAAGTAAAAAAACGATGAGCAACATCCGCCAAAACTTGTTTTGGGCGCTCGCCTATAACGTGATTGGCATTCCGATCGCAGCAAGCGGCTTTCTCGCCCCTTGGCTCGCGGGAGCCGCCATGGCGCTCAGCTCCGTCTCGGTCGTGCTGAACGCGCTGCGCCTGCAGCGGATGAAGCTCTAATTCCCACCTTCGACAAGCCGGGCCTTGATGGTCCGGCTGTTCCGGTTTTGCTTGGCAAAATGGCCAACCAGGGATCAGCCGTCTTTTTCCGCTTCTCTCTTGACTCCCGATCCTCTATAATGAGGAATGGTGGACAATAGAGAGTATATGGGAGTGTGAGGAAATTGAACGACTTTTGGTCGGCCGTCATTCTGGGCATTGTGGAAGGATTGACGGAGTTTTTGCCCGTATCTTCGACGGGTCATATGATTTTGACGGCGCACTTGATTGGTTTCACGGGCGAAAAGGCGAAGACGTTCGAGATCGTTGTACAACTGGGTGCCGTTCTAGCCGTATTTGTCTTGTATTGGCGGAGGTTTTTCGGCTTTCTCAACTTGAAGCGAAGCCTCTCGAACAGCGGTCGAGTCAACCTGATTCATATCGCGCTGGCCATGCTGCCTGCGGTCGTCGTGGGCTTGGCGCTGCACGATTTGGTCAAGAAATATTTGTTCGGACCGGGAACTGTGCTCATAAGCCTGGTGGCCGGAGGAATTCTGATTATTATAGCCGATCGGGCCCGCGTGCGCGTGACGGCCGAGACGATGGACGACATTACATATAAGCAGGCGTTCGGGATCGGCTTATTTCAATGTTTAGCGTTATGGCCGGGTTTTTCACGCTCGGGCTCGACCATTTCCGGAGGGATATTGCTCGGGACGAGCCAGAAGGCGGCAGCTGAGTTTACGTTCATCGTGTCCGTGCCGATCATGTTCGCCGCGACCTTCCTGGATTTATACAAAAGCCGGGATTTGTTGTCCATGGACGACTTAGGTCTTTTCGTTACAGGGCTGGCAGCTTCCTTCATCGTCGCGATGATCGCCGTGGTGACCTTCCTGAACATCATTAAACGACTGAGCCTATCGTGGTTTGCGTATTACCGTTTTGTGTTAGCGATTGTATTTTACCTCATTCTGTTCTTATAAAACGGGCCATTATTTAGAGACCCCCCGTTAATTGTCCATACCGATTCCCGCTCAGGACATATATTGAACCATGTTCGCGGGAGAGTGACCCACGGCTAACTCAACAGAGGGAGTGGATCGCGAATGGGTGCTGCGGGTGCAGGCTTCGGATGGGGCGGCGGTTACTTTACGACAACGGGCGTTATTTTGGTTCTCTATATTTTGCTGGTCATCATCTTGTTTGCCGTTCTCTATTTCATCTAAGTGACGAGACTGTCCTCGCCGCATCGCGAATTTCCCGCGATGCGGCTTTTTGGCCATTATCCAGGGAGTCTAGAAAAATAAGCCGGGTAAGGTTGACATTATCGTTGAGAACCATTATCATTGATTTATAAGGAATTGAGAATGATTATCATTGATGATAAATACATAGATAAGGGAGATTAGAGCATGCCGTCGATATTGGTCGTAGGCGCCGATCATTTGGGCAATATGCCCGAACATTTGGCGGAAATCGGATTTGATGATGTGGTGCATATGTCGGGTCGCAAGTGCCAAATGGTGCGTAAAGGTATTCCGGATAAGGTTGACGCGGTGCTCGTGCTGACCGATTACGTCAACCACAATTTGACCAAAGTGATCAAGCAGCAGGCGAAGGATCAGGAAGTGCCGATTTATTACGCTAAGCGTTCATGGTGTTCCGTGAAGAAGGCGCTTTGCGATTGTGCCGACAGCTGCGAATGGTTGAATAAATAAGAAGTCGGAGCTCGCCCGGCGCACCGCCGGACTCCGAAGCGACGTCCGGTCTTGTGCCGGGCGGTTTTCGCGTTTTCTGGTTGTCATGTATACTAGAGCTATCGGTGACTATCAGAATAAAGGAGCTTACGCCTTTGAAAAAGTTCTTGTTAGGCATGATGTGCGGTGCGGCGCTGACCGCTTCCACAACGCTGTATGCGGCAGACGGGGTTTGGGCGCTGTTGTTTCCGGTCAAGTTTCAATTCGACGGCGAAAGCCGTGACATCGGGTCCCGGTTTACGGTGCTCAATTACGAGGGGCATACGTATGTGCCGCTGCGCTTGATGACGGAAGAGCTTGGAGCGGGCGCCGCTTATGATCAGAAGACGCGAACCGTATCCGTCGTGAAGGAGCCTGTAGGCGGGACGGAGGCCGAGCGGAAAGTATGGGCTGCGCAGTATAGGTTGGAGCGGGGCATGGGGAGCAAGGACGTTAAGCGATGGTTCGGCGACCCGTCTCAAGTGACGTGGATCGATAGCTCGAGCCAGCAGATCTGGCGGTATGATCTCGGAGCCAAGACCGATTATCGCTTCGGGAGCTTGAACGAGACCGACGTGCAAGGACTGAAGCGGGGAGACTTGGACGCACAGCTGTTCATTCGTTGGAACGGCGAAGGCCAAGTAGACCGTTATGATTTGTGGTATACGTCCCGAGCGGATAACGGAGAGCGGCATATTTATACCCATATCGTGTATCCGGACGGATCGACGGCCGGGGCGCTCTATGAATAGCGGCCGTATAGGTTGAACAACTCGGGATACTTCCACGACCAGACTTGCTCAAGAGCCGGCCTTCCCCTTGGAGGAGGACCGGCTCTTCGTCATGACATGGACATCGAGGCGCTCAGCACAACGAAAAACACGATAGCGAAGATCAAATAAAGGACGATCGCGATCGCGGCGATAATTAAGGCGGCTCTCGCATAGTTTCGCTTGTTCGGGTTGGTGCCTTCTCCGAACCCCCAGACGAACAGCATGATGATGTTGACGATCGGAATGGCCAGAATGATCATCGTCAAGATCCAATCCTTGACCGAAAGCTCCTTCGCTTCGCTGCGGTCGATTGTGTGACCCGAAGGCATTCTCCTCACCTCTCTCAAAAGTTATACCTTACCACCATATGTACGTCTTCGCCGTAACATGCAAACGGCCAAAGGTTTCCCTTTGGCCGTAGTTTTGTGCTTTTAGTCAGATTAGATCAACCATGCACGGCTTACGATTACCAACAAGATGAAGAGAACCAAGATGACACCAGTCGATGTAAAACCTCCGCAAGAACAAGAGAAACCACCCATTGTTCATTCCTCCTCTAGAGTTGTTGTTGTTGTGGAGCGTGAGCTCATTAACACATAATCATACTATGTCGCAGGGCATTCGGCTGGATGGGCGAATGCCGCGCAGCCATTGAAAATGGGCAGTCGAACCCATCTTCACACCCGCCTGCTCACGAACGACGTCTGTGTAACAGGCGCTTTTTGCGTTTCTACGGAATTCTTCACCCCTTCCGGTGCAAATATAGAAGAAATATAGTGCGTTGCTTGGGCAATTTCAAAGGCTTTGCGCAAAATAAAGGGGCTGCTGTCCTTTTTTGTAAAAAGTCCGAAACTCTTTCCGTGCTTCGGCAGTCTATACTAAGTACAGAAGAAGGCGGAATCCATGAGCATTATTTTTATCCTGTTTGCGGTGTTCGCAATCGTCGTGATCGTAAGCTCGATAGGTAGAAGGAGCGGGCATTCCGGCCCGGGCAGGCGGCATCGCAGCGGGGAAAGCTTCATGTTCCCGCCTGCGTCGTCGTCTTTGGAGGATGACATGGCCCGCCGTCATCATCATCATTATAGCGGTTCGGACGACCTCGATTCGAGACGCTCCACCGATTCAGGCAGTAGGGGCGGCGGGGCTGACGGCGGCGGAAGCGGCTGGGGTGGAGGAGACAATGGCAGCAGCAGTGGCGGCGGCGGTGGAGATACCGGAAGCAGCAGCAGCGGTGGCGGCGGTGGTGGAGATACCGGAAGCAGCAGCAGCGGTGGCGGCGGCGGAGATTGATGGAAGGAAGGGAAGATGAACGGGAGATGAACGAAATGAACGAAACGTACCGAGAGCGACTGCTGGAACGCGCACGAACGTATGCGCAGGAGGAAATGGGGCGAGACAGCAGCGGTCACGACTGGCAGCATACGGCCCGGGTGGCCCGCACGGCACGCCTGCTCGCAGAGCGTGAACAGGCGGATGCCTTCCTATGCGAGCTGGCCGCGCTCGTGCACGACATCGCGGACGAGAAGCTGAATCCGAGCAAGGAAGCCGGATTGGATAAAGTGAATACATGGCTGATCGAGAATGGCGCGGCTGAGCCGGATCGCCTGCATGTGATGGACATCATCGCCAATATGTCTTACAACGGCGGACATGGGGGGCAATTGTCTACCCTGGAGGGACGTATCGTTCAGGATGCGGACAGGCTTGATGCGTTGGGTGCGGTAGGTATCGCGCGAACCTTTGCCTATTCGGGCTGGAAAGGGCAGCTGATTTTCGACCCGGACCTCCGCCCGCGCGATTCGATGAGTCAAGAGCAGTACCGCAAGCAGCCGAGTACGGCGATTAATCATTTTTACGAGAAGCTGTTGAAGCTGAAGACGAAGATGAACACGACGGCCGCCCGTGAGCTCGCGGAAGAGCGTCATCGGTATATGGAGGCGTTCCTGGCGCAGTTTTACCGGGAGTTGGGCGTGGAGAACGACTGGGGGACAAGCGTCAGCGCAAAAGACGTGAAGTAATTTCCGGAGCGGACTATGGACGAATCGTAACGCGGTCGCCCACGAAGACGAGCCTGGATAACGCGATTACATCTGCATTGTGCATGCGGATGCAGCCGTGGGAGGACAGTTTTCCGATGGAGGAAGGGTTATTGGTGCCGTGTATTCCGTAATGCGGCTTCGATAACCCTAGCCAGTAGGCGCCAAAAGGCCCTCCGGGGTTCGGTTCTTTGTTAATAATGGTAAATTCGCCGCTGGGCGTGCCGGTCAACATGGTGCCGATGCCGACCGGATACGTCCGATAAACGCGGTTCCCTTCTAACACGTGCAGCTTTCGATCCGAAAGATCTACAATGATACGATAGGTAGGCACAACCAACATCTCCTTTTTCCGAGATGTTACAGTGTACGCAAGCTCGATCCCAAGCGCGCCTTCCGAAGTTAGCCATCCACCTGAGCGATCAGCATCCCGTCCCTGACTACGACCGAATAAGCAGCCAAGCTGCGGGCAGGTACGTTCAGACAAGCGCCCTTATGCGGATCGAAAGACCAGCCGTGCATCGGGCAGACCAACTCTTCATCCTCGATGTCGACAAGCTGGCCGGCGTGCGGGCATTTGCGGGAGACGAGCCGGTAAACGTCACGGTCTTTCAGAAGAAAGCAGGGACGTTGTTCGACCTCGACCTCGACAGGCAGCTTTTGAAATTGCTGCTCTGCGCCCAATACGAATACTTTCATCCCCTCACCTCAAGCTCCCTAATTCGACATGGCCCGTTCGTCCTCCTACCGGTTACCCGATCGGAGTGAAAATTTTACCATCCCACGGCAGCCCTTTCTTAAACCGTGACTCGTCGTGGATTCGGTACGGCGTCAGCAGAGGGAACTGGTACATCTCCCACACTTTGCACTTGTGCACATCGAGCCCGGAGCGTTCGATAATCGCGTTGACGGCCCGCCGGGCGGCTTCGTTCGCACCTTCCATGGTGGCGAGGTCCGTATTTGTTTTCACGTAATCCGAGGCGAGGAACAAGTTGGGGATGGCGGTGTATGCCTGCGGGCGCAAATTCCACGTGTAAACCTTGTTCACAAGCAGCGGCTCCAAATTGACCGCAACCCCGTCCGGATTCGGCAAATGCACATCCTCGTCGAGGAACCACGAATGCACGTTGTCGTCCTCCAGGACGACGGCCCCGTTCACGTTCAAGCTTTGCTTCAGCTGCGTCCACACTTCTTGCATCACTTCTTCGCGCGTGCACCTCTTCGCGGGTTTGCCGAAGAGGACGCCCGGTGCCTCCCAGTCCGAAATGTCCACGGACAACACGCCTTGAACCATGCCGTCGCCATAATCGGCCAAATCGAAATCAGGCCAAAATTGCTTCTGCGACACGCTGGTCAGCGCCCAAGGCGAATCCATATAGATCATATGGCCGTGGATGATCGGAACGTCCCGCTTCAAATAAAACTGGATGCCGTTCATCCAATCGACATCTTCCGCCAGCTGCCGAATTCCGTCGAGCGTCGGGTCGGCGTGCAGCATCTCGTCAGTGACAAATTGCGCCATCACTTCAACGGGGAAAGCCGCGACGTAATAATCCCCCTGCACCTCGCAGGTTTGCCCGTTCTCCGTAATCGTCGCCCCGCTGATGACGCCGTTCTCGCAATGAATGCGCTCGACCTTGGCTTCCAGATGGTAGTCGACGCCGAGACTTTGCAAATACTCAAGCCACGGGTGAAGCCACACTTCGTTCGTCGGTCCGTCCAACAGCCGATCCGCGCTGCCGCCGGGCACGACCATGTCAAGCATAATTTGGGCGCCAACGGCCCCGACCGTGCTGGTGTTGGCTTCCCGCGCTTTAGCTGCGACCAGAATGCGCGTCATCCCGGCGAATACACGGCGAAACTGGGCCGACTGCTCATCGGCGTTGATAAAGCTCCACCACGGGATGTTCTGGTACTGCTGCTGCCGGCGATCGTCGGAGCTGGTCATGACCTGCCAGATGCGCTCCATGTACAGGCGGATCTCCTCATCGGTCAGTCCGAGATTATTGTCGAACAGCGACTTGAATGCGTCCTTCACATCTTCAATGGAATGTGGAAACTCGGTGAGAAACTCCACCGGAGGCCCGTCCACCCGAGCCAGTCCGAGCCGTGTGCCTTCGACTAAATTGCCGGCGACGCCCTGCTCGTTATCCCCGTAAGGAATCCGTTCCATCGTATCGACAATATGCTTATAGAAACGCGGAAAAAACCGGAATCCATGCTCTCCTGGCAAATCCTTCCGTCCCTCCGTACCGCTTCCCGGCACCGGCATGGAACGGGCTTTACCCCCGGGCAGCCTGCGCATCTCGTACACGGCTACCTCAAACCCTCGTTCCGCCAATTCCTGGGCCGCACTCATACCGGCGACTCCGCCTCCCAATACGACAACCTTCGCGCTCATCGACACCGCTCCCCTAATTATGTATTCCTAGATCTTTTATACCATGAATACATAGGCCTAAGGAATCAAGTTTTGATTAAAATGAGAAAAATAGCAAAAAAAGAGATATTTTACAAAAAGAAACCCCCTCAACCGTCGACAAGGCCGCGAATGTTGTAAAACAACATTCGGCTTGTCCGAAGAGGGGGCTTTAATAATATGCAATTGTCGAATTGCAGCGGGTGCGGCAAACTGCAAACCGGCCGTTTCGAAACGTTATGCACAGATTGCTTGAAGAAACACATTGAGGTTTCGCATCAGATCAAACATTATCTGCAGCTGCATCCGGGAGCCAGCTTGATCGACATTTGCCAGCACACCGGATTGCCGCTGAGCACGGTTAACGAGATCATCAAGCGGGTGTAATCCTCACCAGCGCCAGATCCTGTAAAGCTTCAAGGAATAACAGGCACCGGCGATATGCTGCTCCTTCTCCGGTAACGTTTAGCCCGCGTTCCGGTTTACGTCGTCCGGCAGCCTTGCCCGGATTAGCCCTTCAGCCTTCTGCCTTCAGCGAGCATGCCGATCGCTTTCTCAATCCGGCCGGCACGGGTTTCCGGTTTCTTGGCGGAGACGATCCAGTCGACATACTCCTTGCGATGGGAATACGAAGCTTGCTCGAACCTGGACTCAGCTGCCGGATACTGGCGCAGAGCGGCTGACAAGTCGTCCGGCACCTCGATCGTTCGCTCTTCCGTATCCCGTTCCATATATACCTTCACGGTATCTCCGGATGCGGCTCCTGCAGCCTCCCTCAGCTCGCGTTTCACGACCAAGTAGTGTATGCCATCGCCCTGCGGCATGACCGAGCTTCGGTAAGGCACGCCGTTCACGGTTCCTTTGACCTTGACTTGGCCCTTGGCGCCGAACACGCTTTCCACCTGAAACGGCACCTTCACATACGTCCATGTTCCGATTCCTTCCGGTCGGTGAAGCTTGGCTTCAAACTCCATCTTGCGCATCTCCCTCGCTCCCTCTTTCCATCTCGCTTCCCCATCTTCCTGAACTTGCCTTAAAAATCGCTGAGCAGGATGCCCGGCTGACCTCTCAACCAGCGAACGTGTGTTTGACAGGCATTATACCACATCACGCTTGCCGCCGAAAATAAGCCATGCCGCCGTCAGCAGCGCCAAACAGATTGCGCAGGCGCTGCTGAGGCCGTCCGGTCCGAGCGCAGCGAGCAGACCGACGGCGGCCAGCGGCCCAAGCGCGGCCCCGACGTCGATGACGACGGTATACGTGGTCATGAAGGTAACGGCGGATCGGCCTGCAGCTGCATCCGAAGCCATGGCGTCGGTCAGCGTCGTGATCGCGGTGCTGGCCAGCATGACGCCGAGCAGCGCGAGCAGCCAGAGCGGCAGCGGCACCGGCGCGGCCAGCAGCGCGAACGAGACCGCGCCAAGGCCTAGCACGGCGGCATAAAGTCCGCGCCGGTCGGGCAGGGCGTCGGAGCGCTTGCCGATCCACGGCGAGAGCAGCGGCGACCAGCCCCAGCGGATCGCCTGCGCGATCCCGGCGAGGGAGGCGGCGCCCAAGCTCGCGCCAAACAGCGTGATCGCCGTTCCATTCGGCAAGCGGGAGGCGAGCAGGGGGCTGAGCCCGGCCAGGAGGATGCCGAAGAAGACGAACCCCATCCCCAAGCCGGAGCTTAGTGTAAGCACGGCAAAGCGTGAGCTTCGCAGGGAGGCGGCCGTTCGCTGGGGCGGCTGCGTTTCGGGCTGTTTCGCGCCAGCTTTGCTGTGAGCGGCCTGCGCAGGCAAGCGGCGCCAAGCTAGCGGCAGAGCGAGCAGCATAACAGCGCCGAGAACCGCTGCGACGAGGCGCACGCCGAGCACGTCGGCCAGCATGCCACCCAACAGCATGCCGGCCAGGCTGCCCATGCCCATAATGCCGTTGTACCGGCCCAGCAGTTGTCCGCGATTGTCGCCGCCGCCGGGGGCGGACGCATCGAGGATGACGAGGTAACCGCCGATCCGCAGCAGCGACCAGGCGGCCCCCCATAAGGCGCGTGCCGCGAGCAGCAGGGCAAAGCCGCTTCCCAGGCCGAACGCCAATGTGGTCAGGCTGGCCGCTGCGACGGCTGCGGTGATGCCGACGCGGACGGGCATCCGGGCGTACAGCCAGCCGATCAACGGACCGAGCGGCAGCCGGACCAGCCGGTTGACCGACAGCAGGAGGCCGATTTGCCAGAAGGAATCCAGTCCGTACTGCTGCATACCGTAGACCGGCAGCACAATGTACAGCATGGAGTCGCCCAACAAGCAGACGCCCGTAATCCAGGCGATCGCGATAGGCGCGTGTCGTGTATCGTTCATATTGGCGAAACCCGCTTTCTGCGTGAAGTGATAAGGTTTATTGTACGTAGAAAAAAGGGTACGAAAAGGGTAAACTGAACGTAAATAATTTCCCCCTTTTCTCGGCAGGGCGGTGAAGGAGTTGAGCGGCGTATGAGGCTGGAGGAACATTACCTGGAGTTGTATCGCGGCCTGCGGCTCCGGTTGACGGATCGTCAGGCGGAGGTGACGCTTCCCGAGCTATCGCAGCTGCTGCATTGCTCGGAACGGAACGTGAAGCTGCTGCTTCGACGTATGCGGGAGCGGCTGTGGATCGAATGGCGCGCCGGGTTAGGACGCGGTCACCGTTCCAGACTGACGTTCGCGGTCGACCCGGAGTCGATGCTGGCGGCGGAGACGGAACGGCTTCTGGCTGAAGGCCGCTTTCAAGAAGTGATGGCATTGACCGAACGGGGGGCTTTTACGGACGAGGGCGCGGCCCGAATGGACGTTTTGCTGCGGGAGGCTTTCGGTTACCGCCTGCAGCCGGGGAGCGGAACAAGCGCCGAAGGCGTGCTGCGTTTTCCGGCTTATCGGATTCCCGCCGCGCTGGACCCGGCTTACACGACCCGGCGAACGGAGCTGCATCTCCTGCGGCAATTGTTCGATACGCTGCTCGTCTACGACGAACTTTCCGGGCGATTCCGACCGGGCCTGGCTCACGAGGCGGAGCGAAACGAGGCCGGAGACCGATGGGTCTTTTATTTACAGAAGCATGTCCGCTTTCACCACGGCAAGCCGTTCACCTCAAGGGATGCAGCGTTTACGTTGCGCAGACTTACCGATCCGGACGCCGGGTCTCCATACGCCTCGTTGTTCGCCGTAGTGAGCGGCATCGAATGTTTGGACGAGCATCGTTTGCTGGTCAGCTTGCATGCGCCTGCGCCCTATCTAGGCTCGCTGCTGGCTTCTCCGGCCGCGTCGATTGTGCCGGCGGAGCTGCCTGCCGACTTTGCTTCGCTGCCGGTCGGAACGGGGCCGTTTCGGTTAAAACGGCCCAACGCCCGCGGCCTGATTCTGGAGGTGTTCGCGGATTATTACTTGCGTCCGGCTCATGTGGACCGGGTGGAGATGTGGCGGTGGCAGCCGATCCGATCGAACGACGGAGCCGTTAGGCTTGAGGGCGATAACGAAGTGGGCGAGTTGAATTTTCGCCATTATCGGGAGCGGGAGGAGGCGGCGCTCGGCCCTCGGTGGCGCGAGGTGGAGCGGATAGACCGCGGCTGCAAATACGTGTGCCTAAACCTGGGCAAGCCCGGTCCGCTGAACGATCCGGCAATGAGAGCATGCATCTTTCGCGCGCTCCGCGATCCGGCCTTTGTCCGGCAGCTGGGCGGCAACCGCGGCGATTTCGCCGATACGTTCATCGGGTACGAAGAAGCAAATGGACAGGCTCCATATTCGGATACGGGTAAAGTCACCGATGCAGGTACAAGCACGAGTACGAGTACGGGTACGGGCACGGAGTTAACCGGCCGTATGCAGACTGAATGGATCGTTGGAGCCCGGCAGGCCGAACCGGCTGAACAAATCGAACCGGCAACAACGGTTGTCCGTCCGGATCGCCCCTTGCGCATTGTGACCTACCCGGGGGCCGGCCACGAACTGGACGCCGAATGGCTTGAAGGCAGACTTGTGGAATTTGGAATTGCCGCGGAGGTCGAACAGGTGGAATACGAACGCCTGCTGGATGAGGAAACGCTCGCCCGCGCCGATCTTTTCTTATTGGAGCAGCCCGTCGGAGAAGACGCCGAATGGACGCTGCTTACGATTCTGGCGAATCCGGGCGGCCCGGTCCGGCGCTGCTTGCCCGTCTCGACCGAACGGGAGGTCGGGGAGCGGGTAACATATGCGCTTCGGCACGCGAACCGGGAGCGGCGCTTGCGCGACCTGAGGGCGATCGAGACCAAGCTTATCGAAGAGCGGTTTGTCGTACCTTGGTACCGCTGGCGGCAGACTGCCTCTTTTCCGCAGGAGCTGGAGGGGGTTACAATTAATGCGCTGGGTTGGGCCGATTACAGGAACGTATGGTTTCGCGCGGGTTTGAAGGACGAAGCGATGTCGTCAGCCGAGAGAATAACGCCATGATAGGCTGAAAATAGCGTGAATCGAAGAGCGGAACGTCAAGGACGGCGGCGTCGCAACCGCACAATGCTCCAAGCGTGAGCGGCGTTGCGGCCCTCGTGTTCAGGTGCTTCGTGGCGAAAGCTTTGAAAAACCGTTCGTCCGAACGGTTTTTTAATGCTTTTATCACTGGGGTGGCTTGTTGTCCGGAGTCTGCTCTTTGGAGCCGTTGAACAGCGCTTCGGTGAGCGACTTCAGTTTATCCATCAGCTTGCCGTAGCCGAAGCCGACCAGGAACGCAATGCCGATTTTGGCGTAAACGCTGTTACCCGTTTGCAGCAGCATAATGCCGCTTTGAAACAGCACGATCGTCATGACGGAAGCCCCGGCGCATTTGATCGGGCGCAGCAAATACCAGACCAGCCACCGCTCGGTCAGTTGATCGTAATATTCATGCAGCAAGCGCAAAGCGTACAGCGTGCCGCCGATGGCGCCGGCTAATGCGTAATAAGCGTAGTGCTCCAAACCGGCCATATGGACGCCGAGTACGGAGGTTACCGTGCCGCTTTTAAGGAGTCCCCCGAACCAAAAGCTGCCGACGAACCAAGCGAGCAAATAACCGATGATGCCGAACTTATAACTGGGACGTACCGGAATCATGGATGTCCCTCCTTTGCTTGTACCGGATGGTACATCATATGCAGGAGGCTTTTGCTGCGTGTTTGTTGCCTGCTTCTCGGGTATGCCTATCAACAAATACTTTACTTTATTAACGCATTAATGTAATATTTATTTATTGAAGTAAAGCAATAAAGTAGATTATGCGAAAAGGAGTCTCGATCACGCTATGAACAACGATCAACGAATGCAGGCAGAAGCGCCGGCACAGGGCGAGGTGCGGCCGCGCAAAGTGTTGGACCGCTTGAAGCCTTACTCGCCGGGCAAGCCGATTTGGGAGGTGCAGCGGGAGCTTGGACTCGAACGCGTCGTTAAGCTCGCTTCCAACGAAAATCCGCTCGGTCCGTCCCCCCGGGCGCTGGAGGCGATCCAAGCGGCGCTCCCGGACATTCACCGGTATCCCGACACGCAGTCGGTGCTGTTGAAGGAAGCGCTGGCGCAGGAGCTGCAGCTGCGGACTGAGCAGCTGGTTGTGACGAACGGGGGGGACGAGCTGATCACGCTGCTCTCCGAAACGTTCCTAGAGCCCGGCGACGAGATCGTGGCGCCCTCCCCGACGTTCAGCGAATATGAATTCGGCGCGCACCTGATGGATGCGCGCGTTGTCTCCGTTCCGCTTGCCGAAGGCTTCCGCTATGAAGCCGCTTCGCTGCTAGCCGCCGTGAACGAGCGGACCAAGCTGGTCTGGCTGTGCTCCCCGAACAACCCGACCGGCACCTACATGCCCCGGCAGGAGCTGGAGCGTCTTCTGGCCGGGCTGCCGCAGGGCGTCCTGCTCGTGTACGATGCGGCTTATTGCCATTATACGGCCGCTGAGGATTATACCGACGGATTGGAGTTCGTCCGGGCCGGCAGGCCGGTGATTGTGCTCCAAACGTTCTCCAAAGCATACGGACTGGCCGGAATTCGCGTCGGCTTCGGCGCTGCGCCGGAAGCGATTATCCGCCGCATTATGCAGGTGAAAGAGCCTTTCAACGTCAACGCGCTTGCCCAGACGGCAGCAGCGGCTGCGCTATCCGACAAGGAGCATGTGCTCCGTTCGAGAGCGCTTAACGCACAGGGAAGGGAGCGGCTGTACGCAGGCTTGGACCGGCTCGGGCTCGCCTATACGCGAAGCATGAGCAACTTTGTGCTGGTCGAGCTGGGAGCGCGCGCCCATGAACAGTTCCGGGCGCTGATGGCCAAAGGGGTTATCGTTCGTTACGGCGATATATGGGGGCTGCCGCGGCATATCCGGGTTAGCATCGGCACCGAGGAGGAGAACATTTTTTTCCTCGAATGTCTCGAACAAGTCCTTCAAGAATCGCGATAAGCGAGAGCGGGAAGAAACAAGGGACGGAGCGAATCGCACGCATTCGCTCCGTCCCTTGTTTCGGGTTATTCTGCTCTAGCTTATGGCTGTTCACCTGCTGGTAGAACCCCGTGTCAGCAACTGCCCATGGCCCGGTCAACGTTCAAGCCGGCTTTTGCGCCATTCCCGCACAAGCCGCACGATCGTGACGATGCCCAGACCGAAGGCGACGGCGATGCCGGTCATGGCTACGAGCAAGGCCATGTACTGAAACGCCGAATAGTTTGCGAAACGGCTTAGATCGGTCGGCTCCTTCAAATCTTCGACGACCAGGTTCATGCCGAAAATACCGCTGACGACCGTGTAAATCGTCAGGATGAGCAGCAAATAATTCGAGCGTTTGGCAGCGAAGTTTTCCTCGTATTTGAACAAATCGTCCAGCGTCCGTTTCACGTCCCCGTACAACGTTTCGATCCCCAGACGCTCGCGCAGCCGAACGTACATGTCTTTGCCTTGCGACTGCGATACCGCTTCTATAAAGAAATTTTTCGACGAGAACGTCGTAATATCGCGAATCAGCTTCTCGATTTTATCCGGGTCCTTATCGATCTGCACATGGGAGTAACGGTTGGATAATTTGAGGAGTACAATTTTGTGAAAAAGATTGATCAGCAGCGCGTAATAGTATTCGCCGTACATATGGCTGACGAGCTGCTTCACCCGGTGGCCGGATTGTCTCGTTAGACAGACGAACGACGTCTCTTCAATCATATACCACGTTTCCGGCGACCAACGGTCGTATATGCGCTCGCTGCAGAAACGTTCGATATAGGCGGTGTTGCAGGCGCTGACGTAAGGCCTGCCCCGATCGTCCATGCCGTCGAGCCGGGAGGCTCTGTAAGCGTCGACCGTCGTGATTTCTTCCTGCCGTTCGAAGGCAAGCAGGCCCTGCACATACATCCGCTCATCGACAAAATAGGGGAGCTTCTCGAAGAACGATTCTTCCAGGTCCGACTCGTCCAGGAACCGTGTCAACGCCGGCACGACCGTTTTGAAAATAAAGTCCTCCACTTCCTCGGACTCGCAGTCCGCCGCCCCGATGCGGATGTTCCGCTCCGCCTCGTTCATGCTTTGCAGCATGCGAAACCGGCTGGCGAACGCCAGCGCCTGCGAGAACGTGAACGCAGGCTCGCCCCCATCCGTCAATTCCACCCGCAAGGTCAGAAAGCCGATATCGAAGGGGCAAACGAACATGTCCGCGGCATGCAGATGAAAGCGCCAATGGTGTTCATTCGCGGTCATGCGGCACGGCAAATCGATGCGTTTGGAATAACGCCGAAAGGCGTGTGCATCGGGCTGCCGGGGGAAAATCATATTTTTGGCGAAAGGAAGAAAGAACTTCTCGAGCCGGCGGTGGGAAACTTCGCAACCGCTGCCGTAGAATGCGGTTTCCAGCTCCTCCTGCTGCAGCGAGAAGGAAACGAAGCCGTCCGTGAGCAGCTCGCGTTCCAGCTTGTCCTGACAGTTATGGTCCAAGGAAAACGGAAAAATAAATTGAAATTGAGCGGCCCGCAGCCGCTTCTCGTGAAGAGCGATTCCGCTCATAGCCATCTCTCCCTGTCTCGGTGAATCTCTAGTTAAGTAATACACCGAATGGGCCGTTCTCAATCAAAGTGAGTCGGGAACGTGAAAAAGCCTTATCCTGCGGCTGCAAGGATAAGGCCGGACTTAAAGCTTCGGATTCGCGTGACATTTGCGGCATACCGGGTAATAGGCGTCATTCCCGCCGATTTGAATTTGCTCGCCGGTGTAGACCGGTTTGCCTTGCGCGTCGACCCGGAGATTCATGGTCGCCTTGCGCTCGCAAAACCAGCAGATCGTCTTCATTTCTTCAATTTTGTCGGCGTACAGCAGCATATATTTGCTGCCCTCGAACAGCTCGTTCTGAAAGTCGTTTTTCAATCCGAAGCCCATAACGGGAATGCGCAGCTCATCGACGATACGCGCCAGCTGCATGATTTGCTCCTTGCCCAGAAATTGCACTTCGTCGACCAGGATGCAGGAAATGCCTGCGGCGTTCGCTTGCACCGACGCGAACACGTCCGTATGCGCGTAAATGGGAATGGCCTCGCGACGCAAACCGATGCGCGAGGAGACATATCCGACTTCGTCGCGGTCATCGACCGCCGAGGTGAAAATAAGCACGGATTTGTTTTGTTCCTCGTAGTTGTGCGCTACCTTCAAAATTTCTATCGATTTTCCGCTGTTCATTGCGCCGTATCTAAAATACAATTGGGCCATGCGATAGTTACACCCCGCTTGATAGAATGACGCAACCTATCATATCATACGGGTTTGGATTTTGAAATGGGTGAAGCGTTCGGGAAAATTCCCTAAGACCCGACGTAACACAAACGAAAATTCGACAAATTTCGAGGAAATGGCCGCCGGCCATTCGAGGGGAAGCATGATCCGGAGGGACAGGCTTCCATCGGGCGACGGGGAAGGCGCGCACAGACAAAAACCGCTCTTCCGTCGGGAACAGAGGAGCGGTTTAAGCAGGTTTATCCAATGGGAAGCGTAATTTTCACGACGGTTCCCCGGTCCGGTTCGCTTTTGATTTCGAGACGGCCGTTATGCTCGGTGATGATCTTTTGGCTGATCATAAGTCCGAGGCCGGAGCCGTTCTCCTTTGTCGTAAAGAACGGTTCGCCCAGCCGCTTGAGCACGTCGCCCGGGATGCCCGGACCGTTGTCGGAGAAGACGACTGTCACATAGCGAGGGTCGGTTTGCTCCACGGCGATTTGGATCCTGCCGCCGCCGGTCATCGCTTCCATCGCATTTTTAACAATATTAATAAACACTTGCTTCAATTGATTCTCTTCGCAATGAATGGACGGCAGGTCGCCGTGAATTTGCGTGTCGAACTGAATGTTGTTCAGATTTGCCTGCGATTCAAGCAAGGATACGACGTGGACGAGAATCGGCGAGAGCGGGCGCTGCTGGAACGCGGCGGCTTGCGGCTTGGCCAGCAGCAGCAGTTCATTGATGATTTGTTCGATGCGGTCCAGCTCGGACATCATAATATCCAAATATTGCTCTTTATAATGAGCGCCTGTTTTCATAAACTGCGTAAATCCTTTGAGCGAGGTCAGCGGGTTGCGGATTTCATGCGCCACGCCTGCCGCCAGTTGGCCGGCGACGGATAATTTCTCCGAGTTGCGCAGCAGCTCCTCGGTTTTCTTATGCTCGCTGATATCTCGCCCGATGATGCAGATGCCGGTAATCTCGTTGTCGGAGCCGACAACCGGGGATATCGTCAAGCTGAGATCGAGCATGGCGCCGTCCTTGCGACGGCGCTTGGTTTCGAACCCGGAAATTTGCTTGCCCTGCAACGCTTGGCGGTACAGCAGCTCCGATTCGATCAGCAGCTCGTCCGGAACATTCGGCGGCCGTTCGCCCAGCAGCTCTTCCTTCGAGTAACCGAACGTCTCGACGAACGCTTTATTGACCTGAATAAGCCGGAAATCGGCATCCAAAATCGAGATGTTGTCGGCCGCGTGCTCGATCATGGATTTTAACTGCTGTTTGGTTGCGCGCAGCGTTTCTTCCTGGTTCTTAAGCGCCGTGACATCGCGCAAAAAAATCGACAAACCATTCTTGGACGGATGGCAGCTGACCTCAAGCCACTTGTCAAGCATCTGGAAATAATAAGTGAAATAAACGGGAGCGGCATCATCCATCGCCCGCTGGCATTGCTTATAAAACCCCGAGTTGATCCATTCCGGCAGCACGGTGTGCAGGCTCCGGTTCAGCAGTTCATCGCGGTTGTGCTCAAGCAGCAGCTCCGCGCCTCTGTTCACGTATACGAATTCGTTTTTGCGGTTGAGCATCACGTAGGCGTCCGTCATCATTTCCATTAATGAAGTCATGCGTACGAGCGCTTCGGTTAACGATTCCTCGAGCCCTTTACGTTCTGAAATGTCCTGCGTTTGCAAATAAATATAAGAGGGCAGCGCATTCTCTCCGTACAGACCGTAGGCGTTTACATTTAACCACACGGTGCTTCCGTCCGCCCGTATCCAGCGTAGTTCCGCTTCGTAACGGGGCAATTGCCCGGCGACCATCTGGCTCAAGTGATGCATGCATAATAGAAGCTCTCCCGGGTGGAGCAGCGACTGCAAATTCATCTTCTGCAGCGTTTCGGGTCCGTACCCGAGCTGTCGGCTAAGCGAATCTCCGGCGAGCACCAGGTTGCAGTCCGTATCCAGCAGAACGGCTCCGGCCTGGGAGCTGGTGAAGCTTTTTAAAGCCAATTCGACAAGAATCCCTTCCAAGCTGACGCTTTCGCCCTGCCGCAGCTTCTCAGGCATTCGATCGCGGGCAATCCGGTCATCCATGCCACCATTTCCTCCATGCATTACGATATGCAAATAACATTCGTCAAAAATCTACATATCCCTCTTTTTGGTTGAGAGCAATGTCAGAAATAATCAGATTATATATGAAATTTTAGACAATAAAGCGCTCTTTTTTTAAATTGCTATAATAAGAATGGAATGTTAATATAAGACATATTATCTGTATGGTTCATAGATTTCCACAGTTTGGGCGCGGCGGAGAAGCTCCCATTCTTCCGCATCGATCCCCCTAGACAGCTTCGTACCCATGCCCATCGGACTGGACAGTATTCAACAAAAAATCCGTAGATGAGAGGAAAGCGCGAGGAATGAACAGAACAGGTTTACCCGTGAAGCAAGGTCTTTACGACCCGGCCCAAGAGCATGACGCTTGCGGCATCGGTTTCGTCGCCCATCTGAAAGGTTATCCCTCCCACGATATTGTGACATCGGCGCTTACCGTGCTTTGCAATTTGGATCATCGCGGCGGTCAAGGTTGCGAAACGAATACGGGAGACGGCGCGGGCATCTTATTGCAAATTCCGCATAAGTATTTCCGTAAGGCTTGTGGTACGGAGGGAATCGAATTGCCGGCGGCAGGCCGTTACGGCGTAGGGATGATCTATTTGCCGCAAGAGGTGGAGACTCGCATCGCCTGTGAGCAGCTTGTGGAGCAGGCGGTCCGCGATGCGGGGCAGCGGCTGCTCGGCTGGAGAACGGTGCCGACGAACAACGAAACGCTCGGCGATTCGGCGAAGGGCTCCGAGCCGTATGTCAGGCAAATTTTTATCGGCGCTTCCGAGGACGCGGCGGAGGAGCTCTCCTTCGAACGGAAGCTGTATGTCATCCGCAAAAGTTCCGAGAACGGCGCAAGGCGCCTTGAGGGCGGCGGCGCCTTGTATGTCGCCAGCTTGTCGAGCCGCACGATCGTATATAAAGGCATGTTAACCCCTGAGCAAGTGGACCGCTACTACATCGAATTGCAAGACCCCGACTTCGAATCGGCCTTGGCGCTGGTTCACTCCCGTTTCAGCACGAATACCTTCCCCAGCTGGGAGCGTGCACACCCTTACCGTTACCTCATTCACAATGGAGAGATCAATACGCTTCGCGGCAACGTGAACTGGATGCGTGCCAGACAGGCCGTGTGCCGTACGGAACTGTTCGGCGACGACTACGATGCGATTTTGCCGATCATCGACACGGACGGATCCGACTCGCAGATGTTCGACAATTGTTTGGAATTTCTAATGCTTTCCGGCCGCTCGCTGCCGCATGCGGCGATGATGATGATTCCGGAACCGTGGTCTAAACACGAAACGATGAGCGACGAAAAGAAAGCGTTTTACGAATACCACAGCTGCCTCATGGAACCGTGGGACGGCCCGGCCGCGATCTCGTTCACCGACGGTCGATCGATCGGCGCCGTACTTGACCGCAACGGCCTGCGTCCGGCGCGTTACTATGTCACCAAGGACGACTGGGTCGTGCTCGCGTCCGAAGCGGGCGTGCTGCCGGTGGCGCCGGAGCGCATCGTCTCCAAGCAGCGTCTCCAGCCGGGACGCATGCTGCTCGTCGATACGACGGAAGGCCGGATTATTGCGGACGAGGAGATCAAGGAACGGATCGTGCGGGAGCACCCGTATCGCGAATGGCTGAACGAACATTTGGTTTCGCTCAGCGAGCTGCCGGAGGCCCCGGAGGTGCCCGGCGTATCCGCCGGCGAAGCGCTGCTGCAGCGTCAGCAGGCGTTCGGCTACACGTTTGAGCAATTGCGCAAGGTGCTGGAGCCGATGGCGCGCACCGGTGTCGATCCGATCGGCTCGATGGGCTTTGACGCGCCGCTTGCGGTGTTGTCCGAACGGCCGCAGCTCTTGTACAGCTACTTTAAACAATTGTTCGCGCAGGTGACGAATCCGCCGATTGACGCGAACTTCGAGGAAATCATTACGGCTCAAGGCACACAATCGGCCCGGAAGGCAGCCTGATCGATCCGAAGCCGGAGAGCTGCCGGCAAATCCGGATCGAAACGCCGATTCTGACGAATGCGGAGCTGGCGAAGCTGCGTCATATCCGACGGGAGGGCTTCCGAACCGCAACGCTGCCGATGGTATTTCCGGCGGCGGACGGCGCGGAGGGGCTGGAGAAGGCATTGGCGGCATTGTTCGTGTCGGCGGATGAGGCGATTGCCGGCGGCGCGACGCTGCTCATTTTGTCGGATCGCGGCGTGAACGAGAAGCTGGCGGCGATTCCCGCGCTGCTCGCGGTGTCCGGGCTGCATCACCACTTGATCCGCGAAGGGACGCGTACGAAAGTAGGGCTGCTCGTTGAATCGGGCGAACCGCGCGAGGTGCATCACTTTGCGCTGCTGCTCGGGTATGGGGCCGGCGGGATCAATCCGTATATGGCGATCGAATCGCTTCAGGGCATGATCGATCAAGGGCTGCTGAAGGGTGTTGCCTACGAGAAAGCCGTCTACCACTACGTGAAGGCGGCGACCAAAGGCGTTGTGAAGGTGCTGGCGAAGATGGGCATCTCGACCATCCAGTCGTATCGCGGCGCACAAATTTTCGAAGCGATCGGTTTGGACGCTTCCGTAGTCGACCGTTACTTCACTTGGACGTATACGCCGGTTGGCGGAATAGGCCTGGAGGCGATCGCGCAAGAGGCGCTGCTTCGTCACCGGCGCGCTTTCTCGCCGCAAGAGGGCGTGGATCGGGTGCTTGATACGGGCGGCGAGCTGCAATGGCGTAAGTACGGGGAGGAGCATCTCTATAACCCCGAGACCATTCACGCGCTGCAGACGGCGGTGCGTACGAACAATTATACGATGTACAAAAGCTTCGTGAAGCTGATTCATCAGGAGAACGAGCGTTATATGTCGCTCCGTTCGCTGTTCTCGTTCCGCTCGAATCGCGAACCGGTGCCGATCGAGGAGGTCGAATCCGTCGAATCCATGTTCAGGCGCTTCAAGACGGGAGCGATGTCGTACGGCTCGATATCCAAGGAAGCGCATGAAAGTCTCGCGATCGCGATGAACCGCATCGGCGGCAAGAGCAACACGGGCGAAGGCGGGGAGCATCCGGACCGCTTCCAGCCGGACGGGAACGGCGACCTGCGGCGCAGCGCCATTAAGCAGGTCGCGTCGGGGCGCTTCGGCGTGACGAGTCACTACCTGGTCAATGCCGACGAAATTCAAATCAAGATGGCGCAGGGCGCAAAGCCGGGCGAGGGCGGCCAGCTTCCGGGCTCCAAGGTGTACCCGTGGGTCGCCGAAGTGCGCGGCGTGACGCCGGGCGTTGGCTTAATCTCGCCGCCGCCGCATCACGATATTTATTCGATCGAGGACTTGGCCGAGCTGATCCATGATCTGAAGAATGCCAATCCGCGGGCGCGCATCAGTGTGAAGCTCGTCTCCGAAGTGGGCGTCGGCACGATTGCCGCCGGGGTGGCTAAAGGCAAAGCGGACGTCGTGCTGATCAGCGGCTACGACGGGGGTACGGGCGCTTCGCCGCAAACGTCGATCCGCCATGCCGGTTTGCCGTGGGAGCTGGGCCTTGCCGAAACGCACCAGACGCTTGTGCTGAACAATTTGCGCAGCCGGATTACCGTGGAGACGGACGGTAAGCTGATGACCGGCCGTGATGTTGTGATCGCCGCGCTGCTGGGCGCCGAGGAGTTCGGTTTCGCCACGACGCCGCTCATTGCGCTTGGCTGCATCATGATGCGCGTCTGTCATCTCGATACGTGCCCGGTCGGTGTGGCCACGCAAAACCCGGAGCTGCGCAAACGATTTGCCGGCGATCCGCAGCATGTCGTGAATTTCATGCATTTTGTGGCGCAGGACGCGCGCGAGCTGATGGCGGAGCTCGGCTTCCGCACGATCGAAGAGATGGTCGGGCACACCGAAATCTTGGAGACGAAGCAAGCGGTGCAGCACTGGAAAGCGAAGGGCATCGATTTGTCGCCGCTGCTCCATCAGCCGGAGGTCGGGGAGGAGGTCGGTCGCTTCTGCTCCATGCAGCAGGATCACGGACTCGACCGGTCGCTCGATGTGCAGGAGCTGATGGCGATCTGCGAACCGGCGCTTGAACGGCGGGAGAAAGTGCATGCGATTGTGCCGGTGCACAACGTGAACCGCGTCGTCGGCACGATCGTCGGCAGCGAAGTGACCCGGCGTTACGGCAAGGAAGGCTTGCCGCACGACACGATCCGGCTGCACTTCAACGGCTCGGCCGGTCAAAGTTTCGGCGCCTTCGTGCCCGGCGGGATGACGCTCTCGCTCGAGGGCGACGCGAACGATTACTTCGGCAAGGGGCTTTCCGGCGGCAAGCTGGCCATTTTCCCATCGGAGAAATCGACGTTCATCGCCGAAGACAACATCATCATCGGGAACGTGGCGTTCTACGGGGCGACGGACGGGGAAGCTTACATTCGCGGGATGGCGGGCGAACGCTTCTGCGTACGCAACTCCGGGGTGCGCGCCGTCGTGGAAGGCGTCGGCGACCACGGCTGCGAATACATGACAGGCGGCCGTGTCGTGGTGCTGGGTCCGACCGGGCGCAACTTTGCGGCAGGCATGTCGGGCGGCATCGCTTATGTGCTTGACGAGCACGGGACGTTCGCCGACCAGTGCAACAAGGAGATGGTGCTGCTGGAGAACGTGGAGGAAGTGTACGAGGCTGAAGAGCTGAAGAACATGATCCAGCACCACGAGACGTATACGGGCAGCGCTGTGGCGCACCGTATTTTGCACAATTGGGAGCACTATTTGTGGAAATTCGTGAAGATCATTCCGAAGGATTACAAGCGGATGTTCGAAGCGATCGAGCGCGTGAAGCGTTCCGGCTTATCCCAGCAGGATGCGATGCTGGTCGCTTTTGAGGAAAATATGAAAGACGTCTCGCGCGTCAGCGGCAACTAAAGGAGGAACGATCGAAATGGGTAAACCTACCGGTTTTATGGAGTTTGAGCGCGAGGTCCCGATCGACAACGGTCCTCTGCTGCGCATCGCGCATTGGCAGGAATTCAGCATCCCTTTGACGGAAGAGAAGCTGCAGCAGCAGGGCGCACGCTGTATGGATTGCGGAATCCCGTTCTGCCATACGGGCAAAATCATCAGCGGTATGGCCGCCGGCTGCCCGGTCAACAACCTGATTCCCGAGTGGAACGACCTCGTCTATCGCGGGCAATGGCGGGAAGCGCTGGATCGTCTGCATAAGACGAACAACTTCCCCGAGTTTACGGGACGCGTCTGTCCGGCGCCTTGCGAGGGCTCCTGTACGGTCGGCCTGAACGGCTCGCCGGTGACGATCAAAAACATCGAGAAGTCGATTATCGACCGCGGCTTCGCCGAAGGCTGGGTCGTGCCGAACCCGCCGAAGACGCGTACCGGCAAGAAGGTCGCCGTCGTCGGCTCAGGCCCGTCCGGGCTCGCCGCCGCGGCGCAATTGAACCAAGCCGGCCACACCGTTACGGTGTACGAGCGCGCGGACCGTCCGGGCGGCTTGCTGATGTACGGCATCCCGAACATGAAGCTGGATAAGAAATACGTGCAGCGCCGGGTTGAGCTGCTTGCTGCCGAAGGCGTTACCTTCGTAACGGGTACGGAAATCGGCAAGGACCTTCCGGCATCGAAGCTCAAGGAAGAGAACGACGCGGTCGTCTTGTGCGGCGGAGCGACCTTGGGCCGCGACCTGAAGATCGAAGGCCGCGAGCTGAAGGGCATCCATCTGGCGATGGAATTCCTGTCGAAGAATACGAAGAGCTTGCTCGACTCCGGACATCAGGACGGCGCTTTTATTTCGGCCGAAGGCAAGCATGTCGTCGTCATTGGCGGCGGCGATACCGGCACGGACTGCGTCGGCACCTCCATTCGCCATAAGTGTGCGAGCGTGACGCAGTTCGAGATTATGCCGAAGCCGCCGGAAAAGCGTCAACCGAACAACCCGTGGCCGGAATGGCCGAAGGTGCTCAAGGTCGACTACGGCCAAGAGGAGGCGGCGGCGGTGCAGGGCGAGGACCCGCGTAAATATATGATCTCGACGAAGAAGTTCGTCGGCGATGAGAACGGACATGTCCAAGAACTTCACACCGTGCTGATCGAGTGGAGGAAGGACGACCAAGGCCGGTTCGTGCCGGTTGAGGTGCCGGGCAGCGAACAGGTGTATCCGGCGCAGCTCGTGCTGCTCGCGATGGGCTTCCTCGGTCCGGAGAATCCGGTGCTTGGGCAGCTTGGCGTTGAACGTGACGAGCGGAGCAACGCCAAAGCGGCTTACGGCCGCTTTGTGACCAACGTCGAGGGCGTGTTCGCCGCCGGGGATATGCGGCGCGGCCAGAGCCTCGTCGTGTGGGCGATCAACGAAGGCCGGGAAGCGGCCCGCGAAGTCGACCGTTATTTGATGGGCTCGAGCAACTTGCCTTAATCGGGCCAACGCGTCTAACCTGTCTAACCCGTCTCCCTTCGGTCGGAGGCGGGTTGTTTGTCGGGCAGTCTCCATGTGGATTCCGTATGTTTGAATCGGGATGGCCTGCATTTAGTTTATGTAGCGGACAGATATGAGATTCAATCGCGGCGCGGAAGTCGAGGAGGCTGAGAAGGTGCACAAGGAATTGAGAACGATGTTGACGCCTGAGGAACTACAGGCGTTGTTACCCGCCGAAGAGGAGAAGGCCGAACAGGGATACGCCGATCACGTCGGGCGCCAGCTTGCTCAAGAGGTTGCCCAATTGCACAAGGAAATTGCGCGTTTGGAGCAAACCGTCGATCGGCTGACCGACCGGCTGGAGAAGCTGGAGCGGGCCGGTTGTCCGGGCGTCCAGGCGTCCGACCTGGCTTCTATAACCGGGGAGCCGTCGCCCCCTCAGAACCAGGTTGAACCGTTCATGAGGGAGGACGCGCTTCTTCTTCCTTCCCGTACCGAAACGCACGGGCGCAAAAAGACGAAGCCTTATGAAGATACCGGCATTGGCCGATGGTTTTCACTATAACTGGAAAAGGGATGTCCTGAAAGTCGGATGACTTCACGGATGTCCCTTTTATCGTTGATAAGCCTATAAGGAATACATGAATCAACTTGGGTCTTAACGACGCGGTTTTCTCCGGCGGCGGGGGATCCGGCAGCTGCACACTTTACTGGATCGGTAAGGCGTCGATTTCATCGTAATCGCACGGGAGGAAAATCGCAGCGTCTGCACAATACGCGGCACATCGCGGTTGACCATCCGCTTCAGCAGCCCGATGGGCGTCCCGTACTTGCGGTAATCGTAATCGCCGGTTTTGCGATTGATAAATTCATGCGGCAGCTCCTCCGGCGTCAAATAGGCGAACACGCGCCCGTCGCGGGCCGCAATCAAAGACAAGGGCGAATCCCCATAGCCGAGCCGCAGCCAGTCCTCCTGTGTCATGCGGAACACCAGTATCGTGAAAATATCGTCATACACGTTTCCCTTATACTTAAACCGAAAATGCAGCTCGTATTCCGAGTCGGGGTCCAGCTTTTTTTTACTGACGACACAATAATTCCGCCACCACGACGGAAAACGCAGCGTAAAGCCGTATTTATCGTTCCTGTACAGCAGATCGGACGATTTGGCCACTTCTCCTTCGCTCCTTCCGGTTGCGCTTTCTTCCTACCATCGTATGCGAAGGAGACTTGGCCTATGGCTTGAACCAGATGTTTTTAAACTGCACCCAGTCCAGGGCGCCCTGCGAAATGCCTTTTACGGAAGTGTGATACACGGTCTTCAGCCGCTTGAAGTATAAAAAGCCAAGCACCCGTCTCGCCGTTAGCAGCGACTCCACTCGCTGCAGCAGCTCAGCCCGTCGCGATTGGGAGGGCTCCAGCAGCGTTTGCCCGAGCAGGGCGGCGACGCTGCTTTTAAGCGATGGCTCCAAATGTCGCTGCATGCTGGTGTAGAGATCGAACAAGCGCAGCTCAGCGTCGTTATCGAGCATGATGGAGAACAGCAGCAGATCGGCGTGCAGCCGCTGCTCGCTCTTGAAAGCCTGTGCGGACAGCAGCTTGACCTCGCAGGCGAAGCCGGCTTCCTGCAGCAGCGTTTGCACAAGCAAAGCGTCTTCTTCGTACTGCATGATCGTACAGATGCGCAGCCTTTGGCCTTGGTAGTCGCTGCGCTTCACGAGCGCCTTCAGCCGTCCGGGTTCATAGGTATACGGCTCCGCCACCGGAGAAGACAAGCCTTCGCCGTACCGGATGAAGCTGTCGGCCGTGTAGATGGCGTCGCCGCCAAGCCTCTCCAGCAGCTTGCCGCGGTCCAAAGCGGCCATGACGAGTCCACGCAGCGCCGGATCGTTCATCGGCCCCTGCTTCAGCAGGTTGAAGGTTAGAAACCGGCATGTAGCGCCCTGCTGTTGAACCTGCTCCCATTGGTTCGGCGCATCAAGGGGGAGCCGGAAATTATGGATGACCTGGAAGCTTTCCAGCGTTCGGTCGTAATCCTGCGTTTGCAAATTCGGGATATGCCACAGCTCCACCCGGTCCAGATGGGCCCGCCCCTGGAAATAGGAGGGGAATGCCTCCAGCATGCACAACGATTCGTCGAGATGCGTCAGCTTGAACGGCCCCGTGCCGACAGGGGCCAGCGCGAACGATTCCTGCTTGTCCTCGCAAGCGTCGGCGGGCACAATCGACGCCCGGTTCGTGCCTGCAAATTGCAGGAACAGCTCATTCGGCTCGGTTAAACGCATGCTGACGGTTATCGGATCGACGATGTCGACGCGTTCGATCTGCTGATGAACCCAGCTGTACAGCGCGCCCTCGGACAAGCGCTGCAGCCTGTTGAACGTGTAGGCCACATCCTCCGCCGTCAGTTCCCGCCCGTGATGAAACAGCACGCCTTTACGCAGATGAAACGTCCAGACTTTCCGGTCGGCGCTTACCTCCCAGGCGTGGGCGAGATGCGGTTCGATCGTTTGCGTGAGCCGGTTGTACCGCACGAGCGGGTCGAACAGCTGGTGCACAAGGTGCGCCTCCGTCGAGAAATGGATGGTCGCGGGATCGAGTGATTGCAGCGGCTGCGTTAACGGAAAGCGCAGCGTATCCAGCCGTTTGTCGCCAAGCACCTCGCTGGTAATGCCGAAATACCCGCTCAGCCAGCGGTGGAAGCTTTCCTTCACCGTTCCCTCCAGCGTCGAGAGGCTCAACTGCTCCAACGCACCGCGCAAATCTTTGCGCTCCACCAGTTCCTTGGCGAGCAGGAGGGCGATCTCCTCGGCCGGAACGCGGAAAGACAGCAGCGAGCGGTTGCTCCGCCCGCGCTTCGGCGTCCATTCCAGCCATCCGAGGTCCTGCATCTTTTTCAGCAGCAGCTGCGCATTGCGAGGGGAGCAGCCCAGCGCCTCGGCGAGCTCGTTCAAGGTGATGGAGAGCTCATGCTGAACCCCGGCGTGCGGATATTGATCATGCAGACGCATATAATGAGCGGCTAGCTTCATAGCAAACGATCGCCTCCAATTCAGTCTTATTAAAATACGAAATTCATGTTTCAAAAGTTGCTATTTTTATTCCTGTTTTACAAGGTACAATGATTCATATAGACGAACATCCCTATTGCGCCCTGAATATATAAAATTACCCATAGATGGGAGGAATTTTAGATGAATGCTTTGCTTCTAACGTTATCGTGGGAAGAACAATTGCTGCAGGAGGCGGAGAAGGACCTGCGAACTGCAGAAGACACAGGATCGCTGGCGTTGTCCGTTTGGGCCGTCGCCCAGCTCGCTTACGGTAGGCTGTGCGGTGTTAGCGCGCTGGAAGGCTTTCATGCCGACCCGTCGGAGACGTATCGGGGACTAGCGGAGCAACTCGGGCTTTCGCCTCAGCTTGAGCGGGAACTGTGCGCCGTCTATCAGGTTCACGAGCAGGTCGGGCAGGGCGCTTCGGCGTTGTCGGATTTGTTGAACGAGCCGTTATTGCGGGAGCTCGGAAGTCACCTTCTACGAATGCTCAGAGGTGCGAAGCAGCCGGAGGCTGAAGTCGTCCCCGCGATATTTCATCCTGCAAGGAGGGCCGCCGCCGGTGAAACTGCATTCGAACGAACGATTTAACGAGAAGAAGCTGCTGCTCGCCTCCTTAGGTTGTGGAGTTGTCCACCACTATCTCTTTTATGATCGAAGCTGGGGCGTTTCCGTTCCGGTATTTGTGTTAGGTTTTTACTTGCTCTTCTATACAATGGCTCAAGGACATATCGGACGCAAAAAGGACCCGTCGCTGCTGCTGCTCCTGCCGGTCGGGTTGCTCGCGCTCACGTATGCGCTGTATACGAATATGCTGTTTGCCGTCTTAAATGCGCTTGCGATCCCTTTCCTTGTCGTGCTGCATACAACCTGGCTGACCAGCCGGGGCGGTAAAGCGCCGATCTGGGTCCGCATGCTGGAGCAAGTGTTCGTCCAGACGCTGCTCTATGCCCCCAGGCCCTTTGCCGTCCTGTTCGGATGGATGTCCGTCAGGATGAAAGCCGGGCGCTCCAAGACGCTGATGAAGGTGCTGCTCGGCTTGCTTTTATCGGTTCCGCTGCTCGCCGCAGTGGTCGGGCTGCTGGCCTCGGCCGATACGATGTTCGATCGATCGCTGGCCCGGCTGCCGAATTTGTTTGAAGACGTAGAGCTGGGGCGTACCTTATTCCGTGCGTTGTGGATTGGCGCCATAACGGTCGGCGTGTTCGCTTACGTCGCCGGGCTGCTACAGCCGAAGTTGTGGTCGTCGGCCCGGCCGGCATCTCCCTATATGCCGAAGACCGCAAGCGTCCCGTCCGCGAATGTCGAATGGGGCGTCCTCGCTTCGGACGGCGCCGTCTCTCAGGCGACCGCTCCATCCGCAGCACCGTCCGATCTTCGTCTGGATCCGACGGTCGCGTCTACCGTGCTGATCGCGCTGAATGCCGTTTACTTGCTGTTTGCCTTCGTCCAGTTTTCATATTTCTTCGGCGGAGGCGGGGGAGCAGGCGCAGCCGCATTGCCCGAAGGGGTCACATACGCTTCCTATGCGCGCCAAGGCTTTGCCGAGCTCGTCGTCGTGACGCTGATCAACTTAACCGTGCTGATTACATTTCTATACGGCGTCCGCCGCCCGGGGCCGCTTGCATGGACGCTGCTGCGCACGCTGCTTGCGCTTCTGGTAGGCTGCACAGGCATTATGCTCAGCTCCGCCTACTTGCGTCTTTCTATGTACGAAGAAGCGTATGGATATACCGTCACCCGCCTGCTCGTCCATGCGTTCATGATATTCCTGCTCGTGCTGTTCGTGCTCGCTTTAGTGAAACTTTGGCGGGAGAAGCTGCCGTTGCTGCGATATTATGGGATAACGGCGCTCGCTGCCTACGTCCTGATCAATTACATGGGGATCGATGCGATGATCGCCCAGAACAATATCAAGCGTTACGAGAACAGCGGCGTCATCGACGTAGGCTATTTAGGAGGGTTGAGCTTCGAAGCGGTGCCGCACTTGGTCGACTTGCGGAAGAATCACCCGGAGCTGGACGCCGTGGAGGGTGTGCTGCATAACTTTACCTATCGGCTGGAACGACAAGAAGGCTCTGCGTCCTGGACGGAGTTTAACGTGTCCAAGCGGAGAGCCTCGCAGATGCTGCAACCGGTCAAGCCGGCTCGTTAGGAGCCTCGGCCTGCCGGGCGGCAGCAGTGTAATCCCGAATCGTTTCGGGAATCAGATGCAGGGAGGACAAAGTGAAGTAGGCGCCGACCGGAGCCACGTTGACCTCGACTTGATTGTAAGACCATTCAAGCTCCGCCGGCATGAAGATGGCATGGATACCGCAGGTGAGCGCCGGAATAATGTCCGTACGCAGCGAGTTGCCGATCATCCAGGTGCGGCTGCGGTCGAAGCCGTGCGAGCGGATCAAGCCGTCCAAAAACTCGGTGTTTTTGTGACGGGTGATATGTATCCGAGCGGCGAAATAACGCTCCAGCCCGGCTTCCTTGACCTTCCGCATTTGAATTGCCGGATCGCCGCCCGTATACAAATGCAGCTCATGGCCTTCGGCCGTTAAGGTGCGAAGCGTTTCTTCCATATAAGGATAAGGCTCGATGCTGTGGCCGTAAACCGAAGCGCCGAGCTCCATCAGCCTCTCGATTTCCGCTTCGCTTTTGTGGCGCCCGGTCAAGTCGGAATAGTAGTCGTACGTGTCGACGAACGATTGGGGGAAATGATCCGGCGAGAAGCCTTCGACCAGCACGCGCTCCAGGTCGATTTCCGCTTGCTTTTTCTTCACCTCGTCGATGGACAGCTTGTACCCGTGAAACCAGGCTTCCATCTGATCGGCGAACTGTTCCATGACTAAATCGAAAAATTTATTACAGTAAATTAGCGTGTCGTCCATATCGAAAAGGATGATTTGCTTCGTCATAGGCTTTTCTCCTGCTTTACCCGCGTATCCGCGTTTTTCCAACCATTATAGCATGGGGTACCCAAGGTTGCATCTTTGCCGGGTTTCATTCGGCCCGCGGGTGCTGCCCGGGAAGCCATGCGAGCAGGTTTCTTACCCGGCCTCCGAACCGCCGGCCAGCCGTATCGGTCCGTCCGAAGCAGCAGCGCCGCTCCCGGTCTCCGCCGGCGCTTCTTCCAGCCCGGTCATCGCGCTCAGTCCCTCGAATACCGCCCCTTTCTCGACGATAAGCTGTCCGGCGGCGATGCGCCCGGTTAGCTTTCCGGTCGAGGTGATGCGCACCATGCCTTCCGCGTGCACGGAGCCGTCCAATCGTCCGGCGACAATCAAGTCCTGCGTGCGAAGCTCCTTGCAGCTCACGGCTCCCTTCTCCCCGATCGCCACCTCGCCGTTCGCATGTAAGGTGCCGATGAATTCGCCTTCGATCCGCAGATCGGCTTGAGACGTTATGACACCTTCCATCCGACTGCCTTCGCTGATTAAAGTGACGGCGCCGTTCCCGCGCGAGCGGTTGCTCGGTTTACCGAATAATCCGATCATGATTTCGTTTTCTCCTCTTTCGTTCGTTCCATCGGCAAATAGCCGGACGGATCGGTGCTTTTACCGCCAAGCAGCACTTCGTAATGCAGGTGCGGGCCGGTGCTGCGCCCGGTCGTGCCGAGCTTGCCGATCGGGTCGCCTTTGTCCACGAGGTCGCCCTTACGGACAGTCGCCCGGTTCAAGTGCATGTACCACGTGAGCAGCCCGGACGTATGCTCCACGATGACGTTATGACCGTGGAGCTTATCGTAGCCGACCTCATGCACGACACCGCCGCCCGCCGCGTAGACCGGGTCGTCCAGCTTGCCGGCGATATCGACCCCGCGATGGAAGCTAAGCTTCTTCGTGAAGGGATCCTGGCGATAGCCGTAATTTGAAGTGACGATGCGAGAGTCGGTCGGCCATAACGTCGGCGTCCTCCGCAGCCGTTCTTGCTTTTCCTGCAACTGCTGTCTGGAATCGGACAAGCTCGTCTCCAGCTTGTTCATTTCGTTTTGCAGCGCCATGTAGGCGGCCCCTGTCGCCATCGCTAAGCGCCGGATTTCCTCATGGGTGACGGGGACGGCCGGACCTCCCATGCCGAGCGCGGCGGAGGCAGCCTCCGTGCCTGCGGTCGAGGCTTCGCCCGCAGGCAGGCCGCCGCTTTCCGCGTTTTTCTCCGCGCTGACAGGGGCCAGCTTCTGCAAATCCTCCTCGAGCTTCTTCATCTGCGCAACTTGACTATGAACCTCGGCCGCTTGCTTCGACAGCATGTAGATGTCGTTCTGCAATTCTTCAATTCTTCGATTCTTGCTTGTTAACGCTTGCTCCAGCTTAGCCGTTCGACCGCTCAATTCGCTGGTTTTCAGAAACGTTGAAGCGGCCGTGTGCGCATGCTGCAAGTAGAGGAATGCAGCCGCTCCGACTGTGATCATGACGGAGGCGGCCACGCTCCATACGACACCCCGGGCCAATTTGAGGCGAACGACGCTGCCGTTCGCTTCGGGAATGATAACGAACGTCAGCTTATTTTGAAACCACTTGAAATTCATGACGACTCCTTTCGGTATGTTGGCCGCCGGCGGGCGGCAATTAGATGGCATTGAACGTATGTTGTCAAGAAATAAGCTTCCCCTACATAGATTTGTACTAGAACGTGATGTGAAGGGGAACGGAGGGAATTCCATTGTCGTTTTTAAGAACAAGCCGCATGACTTTACAGGAGCGGCTCGCCCAGCATGTAAAATTCGAGGTCGCTCTGCAAGCCGAAGGCTTCGCCAGCGAGCCCGGCGTGCTGCAGAAAGTCGGCAAGCGCTTCATGCGCGTCAACAACCAATATTTCGTTCCGAGTACGATGCAGGAAATCGTACTGCTCGGCGCTTCGCTGAAAGTAACGGGAGCGGCTGCAAGCATCCGCACGACCTATGCCGGCACGTTCGAAGCGAAGCTTGTCCGGACGGGCTTCGATTTCATCGAGCTGCTCGTTACCCGGGAAGAAGAGGAAGAAGAGCTCCGGATGCTTATTCCTCTGAATCAGGTCATCAGCGTCGAACGAATCGGGTAACGACACCGGGTTATGTCTGGGACGAATGCCGAACCACGAACTTCTTCGCCGCTCTCATTTCCATGTGGGAGGTTACCACCGCTCCGACCAAGCAAATGGCGTAACCGATCCCGCTTAGCGTTCCGACGACAGCGTATGTCATCCCGAGCCAGATGCCTAAGAATACCAGGCATGCGCTCAACAGCAGCAGCACATTCCCGGCCGTAATCCAGGTGGAGTGCCGGATGCAGTCGATCCGGCTGATGAACCGGGAGCTGGTGGTAGCGTCGGAACGGCCTTGCGCAGGTTGTTCCTGCTGCTTGCCGGGCGATGGCGTCCCGCTCTGCGCCTGGTCCAGGCGCAGCTCCCGCACCGGGTATTTGCGCATGAACAAGAGCAGCGCGGCGAGCAGCAGCGGTTGATAGCCGAGAATGATGACAGGGGAGCTGTAGTTACCGAAACTGAACACCTCGGCCGCACTGTCGAAGGCGAGCAGCGTAGTCAGCAGCAAAAACAAGCTGACGGGCGAATTGATCGACGTATAATCCCGTTCCTTCAACAGGCTTGCGATGCCCGTCAACATCGCCAAGTAGAGCAAAATATCTTTACACGCGGTGATCGGATACCAGATGCTAAGGATAAACAGATCGACGCGGTCTAAAAAATCGGTAATGTGAATGTGTTGGACCAAGCTATAGTTCGGATAAACCATATGGCCCGGGATGACCGGTCCGAGCACAAGCACCTGCAAAAGCAAAGACAACGTCAGCAGGAAAGTGGCGATGAGAGTGCCGTGACGAAACGCCGAACGGATTTGCTTCGAGCTCCAGATCGTATGCAGGAAAGCGCCGACGAACAGAATATCGCCGAACCAGCCGATCCCGAGCACGTTGGCATAGAAGTATTCGACGGGTTTGACCGTTAAGGCTGGCCGGATTAATTGCGTGTCCAATTCGTTCGATAACAAGAACGGCATGGACAAGAGCAGCACGAAGAAGAAGGGGAAGAACAAGTCGTTAACCCTTCCTACGACTTCAACGCTCGTCCTTCCATAGAAGGCGAGCAGCAGCACGAATAGCAGCACGAGAATTTCTTGAGGAGTGTTCGGCAGAAGGATCGTGCCGATGAACTTCCCGAACGCACGCAAATCCCGCATAAGCACCATCCATAAGTGAACGAGGATCAGCAGGTTGGCGCAAGTGCCGATCCATCGGCCGAATACGATCGTGGTAATTTCGAACAGATGCTTCTGTGGAAATCGTCGGGCCAACTGTGTCAAGACGAACCCGATCAGCAGTGCGTATAAGCCCGGAAACAAATAAGTCAGCCAGGCGTCGATTCTGCCTAGTCGGATGAGCTCATGTTGAATGCTGATCAATCCGCCTCCGGAGAGCAGCGAAGCGATTAACCAGGCGAATTGCCGGTGGTTAATAATTTGTATTTGGGCTGGCATCCTGTCACTCCCTCTTTAGCTAGAAGCCTTGTTAACCATGAATGAGTGAGAACATCCACGGAGAAACGTGGGCGATGAAAAATTGGGTCGGCATCGGGATCTTGTATCCCAAAAGAACAGCTGCGTACAAGCCGAAGGTCATGGCGTACAGCAAAAAATAGAGCCTGCGCATCCCCCGTTTGAGGGTGGACCAATGCTTCAAATTTAAAAACATCAGGATAAGGGACAGCACGAGGAAAAGAACCATGAACTGTAAGTTCATTCTGCATCCTCCGATTTTGTAACGTTATCGTAAATCAATCCGGTTTCCGACAAGATGCTTTTCACCTTAATGTTAAATTTGGCAGTCTTTAAGCCGTTCGGCCATTCGTTCTTGAAACGCTCGGTCCACAAATTCGGATAGGCGCGCCATACGTAGGCCCCGAGCTGAGCCGAGTCGCAATTGTTGTCGATCATCTGCTTTAACGTGTCTTCAACGGATTTTTTCATTTGTTCGGCAAGCCGCGCCTCCATGAGATGGATCTGATCGGCCCGGGTAAAGTCTTGAGTCCCCGTGCTTTCCAACAACTTCGCTTTCGTTATCAAATTGATGTCGAACTGCAATTGGTTGCCGGCTAGTCTTGCTTGCACATCGCTGTGGGCTTCAAAAATCCGAACGGTAATGTCCGTATTCTCCACATGCAGCGTAATGGAGACGTTAACGAACCGCTCTTTCAACAAGGCTAAGCCCGCGGCTGCCCGCCCTTCCAACGTATCGACCATCTTGTCACCGCGGAATTGGCTGTAGCCGAGCACTTCGACTTCTTTGGAAGGCTTGGTCCCTTTCTCGGATTCCCGGACGCCCATATAGATGGCGACGGGGTCGCCGCCCGGCGAACTGAGCGCCAGCGCAAAATCTTTCATGTTCATGTCGATAATCACTTTCGATTTGGCCAATTCACGAATCGCTTCCGAAGGAAATCGTTCGAACTGCGGGCTGGCCTGCAGCAGCTCGTAGGCTTTACCTTTGGTGACGATGAAATAGGTGGTCATCCGGCTTTCGGGCGACCGGGGAGTCGCGTCAAATACTTTGAACACGCCTGCTTTGGCTAATTGTTCTCCAATCAAGACCGTACGACGATGCGCCAGAAACATACGGCGCGGCATGCGGTTCTGCAGCTTGGCTTGCGCTTCGCGGTACGTTTTGCCGACCTCCGAATCGATATAGTAGCTCTTATCGCCGGCGGTGCCGCCGCCTCCCCCCGTAGCCCCGCCCATCGAACCCGGCAGCGGCACCATGACGCTGTACCGAATCGATCCGTCCTTTTCGATGTCGAGGGCGGTAGAGAGGATGAAGGCCAGGTCGTTGACTTCGGTCCGGTCCCAGCAGCCGGGCAGCAGGAGAATCGCTGTGGCTAGCAAGCCGAATCGAGACCAAGTACGAATCATGATTCATCCTCCTCTCCGTGACCATGATTCTCATGGCGGACGTGCTTCCCGCGTTGTCCGGACTGCTCCATAATTTCATCCACAACGTCGTCACTCATGCGCCGGCTGTCTTGTACAGGCAGATAGGCCGGACGCTTCTTCATCGCCCACCAGGGCGCACGGATGACGATATCCTTCAGATCCGAAGAAGAGAGCGGACCGAGCGGCGATAAATAAGGGATACCGAACGAACGCAAGGACGCCATATGGCCGATAATCAGCAGCACGGAGGTCATGATGCCGTACATGCCGAATAACGAGGCGGCGATAATGATGGGAAAGCGGAGCATGCGCACCGCAATCGCACCATTAAAGCGCGGGATGGTGAAGGAAGCGATCCCCGTGATCGAGACGATGATAACCATAGGCGCCGATACGATGCCCGCCTGAACCGCCGCTTGCCCGACCACCAGAGCGCCTAAGATCGAGACGGCGGAGCCAATGGTCTTGGGCAGACGGATTCCGGCTTCCCGCAGCGCCTCGAACGTTACTTCCATAATGAGAGCTTCCACGACGGCGGGGAACGGGATTGCTTCGCGCGACGCCGCAACGGATAACAGCAGCGTTGTCGGCAGCAAGTCCTGATGGTAGGTCGTAATGGCTACGTATAACCCCGGCGTAAGAAGAGAGAGCATCAGGAAGAAGTAACGTAACCACCGGACCAGGGTGGCGATTTGGAAACGTTCGTAATAATCCTCGCTCGCTTGCATAATTTCGGCGAAGATGAACGGCACGAGCAGTACGAATGGCGTGCCGTCGACAATAATCCCGACTCGGCCCTGCAGAAGGGCGCCGGCAACCATGTCGGGACGCTCGGTATATTGAAGCTGCGGAAATGGCGAGTAAGCCGAATCTTGAATGAATTCCTCCAAATAACCGGATTCCAGAACCGCATCGATGTCGATTTTCTCCAGCCGCCCGATGACTTCTTCCACGATCTTCGGGTTCGCCAAATCATCCAGATAGGTGACGATTACGTTGGTGTTGCTCTCCCGTCCGATGATCATCGGTTTCATCTTCAGATGAGGCGTCTTCAGCTTGCGCCGAATCATCGACGTGTTGGTCCGGATATTTTCCACGAAGCCTTCCTTCGGACCGCGTACGACGGATTCCGTTTCCGGCTCGTTGATCGACCGTTTCTCCATCCCCCGGATGCCGAGCAGCAGCGCCTGATTGTTGCAGTCGACGATCAAGCCCGTGTCGCCGCCGAGAATCGAGAGCAGCAGATCTCCGTAATTGTCCGCCTTCTGAAGCTGGGAGACGGGCAGCACCTTCTCCGAAATGTTATCGATGATGCTTTCTCCGCCCTCAAGAATCATGAGCGCCCTCATCGCTTCATGCACTTCTTCCGTCTTGGCCATCCCGTCTACGAAAAAGAGGATGGCTCTCAAACTGTCCTGGAGCTTAAATTCCCGAATGACGAAGTCGGAGCAGTCCTCAAACAAATCCTTCAAATATCGGTTGTTATCCTCGAGCTTCAAAGAGATCGGGACTGAACGCAGCTCGTCGATGAATCGGTAATCTTTTTTGAAAAGCGAGTGCTCGTCGCTGCTCTCCTTTTTCTTCCGGCCTCTCGTCGTCACCATGACGCTTCCTCCCTTCTCGCGGTAACAGAGCCAAGCTTTGCCTTTCCCATGTCCGGTATATTTTTCACCAAACTCAAAAATTTATGACAGCGATGATGGAAAAAGCCGGGTAAGAAAGAAAAAGCCGGGGTTTGGGAGGAATCAGGTATCCAGAGAGTGGTTAAGCTAGAAAAGAATTTTGAAGAAGGAAGCGGTATCCTGCATCCGTATGAGGAGGTGAAGCGGTGCTTTGGCTCGTCATCGCACTTGTCCTGTTTGTCATTCAAATTTTGACGATTCTCATAGGGGAGTTCCGGCACCCGTCCAAGGCGATGGCCTGGTTATTTGTTTTGTTCATTATTCCGGTGATCGGGTTCGTTGTCTATTATTTTTTGGCAACTGAATATTCCCAGCGGAAAAAAGTAAAACGAAAAGGGCTTCGGCTCGTAAAGGATATTCGGCACATGGGGAAGAAGCAAATCCCCTTCGATGTGGAGATTGAGGAGGAGCGGCTTCAAGGGTGGCGGCAGGAGCCACGGTTGTTCGCGCTTTTGAATAACATGCCGGGTTCGCAAATCATGATGCGCAACGAAGTGAAGGTGCTGACGAATGCGTCAGTCGCCTATCCGGCGATACTGGAAGCGATGGAGAAGGCCGAGCGCTTCATCCATTTCGAATTTTATACGATCCGGCACGACGCGACAGGCCGGAAGTTTCAAGACGTGCTGATGCGCAAAGCGCGCGAAGGCGTTAAGGTACGGTGCATATTCGACGGAATCGGCAGCTACCAGCTCAGCGAGAAATTCATTGGTGAACTGAAGCAAGCGGGCTGCGAGGTGTATTTCTTTTTGCCGGCGTTGATCGCCTTCTTCGATAAGCGGATCAATTACCGGAATCACCGGAAAATCGTCGTGGTCGACGGCTTGAAGGGTTTTCTGGGCGGCATGAACATCGGGGATGAATACTTGGGCGGCAATCCGAAGCTCGGGTTTTGGCGCGATACGCATATAGCATTCGAAGGGGATGCGGTCTATGCGCTGCAGAATACGTTCTTGACCGACTGGCATTTCGTCAGCGGCTATCGTTTGACCGATACGGGCTTGTTTCCCGAGCACGAATGCGCCGGCCGGAAGCCGGTGCAAATTTTGTCCAGCGGCCCGGATGCTCATTGGGACACGGTTCTGGAGATGTACTTCGGAGCGATTACGACAGCGAAGAAGCGGATCTTTATCACGACGCCTTATTTTATTCCGGAGGCCAGCATCATCATGGGGTTGAAAACGGCGGCCATCAGCGGCGTCGACGTGCGCGTCATTTATCCGAAGAAGCCCGATTCGCGGATCGTCAACTACGCCTCGTTATCGTTTATGGAAGAACTGATGCAAGCGGGGGTTCGCTTCTACGCTTACCACAAAGGATTCGTTCACGCCAAAGTGATCCTGATCGATCATCTGCTCGCCTCCGTCGGCACGGCCAACATGGATATGCGCAGCTTCTACAGCAATTTCGAAATGAACGCGGTTTTATTCGATAAGGAGACGCTGCAGCGTATCGAATCCGATTACTTGCAGGATTTGAAGGATAGCCGGGAGCTGAAGCTGGACCAGTTCGAAAGACGCTCCCGGTATCAGAAAGGCAAGGAAGTGGTAGCGCGGCTCTTATCGCCGCTTATGTAGGAGGCAGGATGGAGAGAACGTGGTCCAGGCTTTGCGGAGGGACGGCGGCGATCAGATCGCCCTTTTGCTGCAGCCGTTCTACGATGTTCAACAGATGAAATTCCCGCGGATCGCAGCGCAGCCGAACTTCGCTCCAATCCAGCGGCGTCGAGACCGTGGCATCCCGCCGGGCACGCGGCGTGTAGGGGGCGGATAACGTTTTACCGTACCAGTGCTGCAAATAATCGATATAAATCTTCGTTCCGCGATCCTTCTTCAGGCGCTCGACGGTGAACAGCCCGGGATACTTCTGAACGGCATACTGGGCGACGAATGCGCCGATCCGTCTCAGCTGTTCGAACGTATATCCGCGCTCCGCCGGAATCGGCACGTAAATTTGTACGCCGGTGGCGCCCGACGTCTTCGGGATGGAACGGATGTTCATCTTGTCGAGAATGTCCCCGATCACCTCCGCAGCCTCCATAATGCGCGGCTCCGGATCAAGGCTCGGATCGATGTCGATCAGCCATTCCACCGGCAGCTTTTCGCCGATCCGGTGGAAGGACGGGTGAAACTCCAGACAAGCGAGATTGCCGAGCCACAGCAAGGTCGGCAGCGAGTCGAGATGCACGTAGCGAATGTCCTCCAGCGTCGCCGTTTTCACGAAATGGGGCGTAGGCTCCGGGGCGTTTTTTTGATAAAACGACTTGTCGTTCCACCCGTGCGGAAAGCGGATCGTCGTCAAATACCGGTCGCGGCAGTATTTCAGCAAATAGGGGGCGAGCTGTGCCAATTTCTCCAGATACATCGCTTTCGTAATGTTCTTCTCCGGCCATAACGGCTTCTCCGGATTCGTCACGGTAAGCTCCTGGCCGTCGATTGTGATCGTCCCTTTCACCGGCGGTCGTTTCGTCGTGGGGCTCAATCGGCGTCCCTTCTTTCCTTGTCGGATTGCCGTTATTATCCGTTGCCGGAGAGGGAACTATACGGGTGTTTCGTCAAGGCGTGGCCTACTGCTTCTGCTGCTTCCCGGTCTCCGGTTTATGGAAGAACAGCTTCATCATGGGCGGAGTCACAATCGTGGTGACCAGCACGACGACGACGATCACAGAAAACAACTCGGGTTGAAGCAGATTGCTTTCCAAACCGATAGCCGCAATGATGAGTGCAACCTCTCCGCGGGATACCATAGCTGCGCCAATCCCTAAGGAACTCCTCCATGAAAATCCGGCTAATTTCGCTCCGATCGCCGACCCGGCCAGCTTCGTTGCTATGGCGAGCAGGCTTAGCCCGATAATGAGCCCGATATGCTGTGCGATTCCGCTAAATTCAGCGGTTACACCGATCGATGTGAAGAAGACGGGAACGAAGATGGAGTAGCCGATCGTTTCGACTTTTTCCGTTATCTCATGCTTGTATTTTGTCAAGCTGATGGCAACACCGGCGATATAGGCTCCGATGATAGCAGCCACGCCTGCATATTCTGCTAAATACGCATAAACAAAGCAAATCATTAAACCTGCGGAAATGACCGCCTCCGTGACGCGAAGGGGCGCGAATTTTTTCAGAACCCAAGGAACGACTTTCCAAGCCAGAAGGATGGCCACCGCGAAGAATGCAACCTTCTTCAGAACGACGGTCCCCAGATGGACATCGCCGCCTGCAAAGCTCATGACAAACGCGAGCGCAATAACGACGAGAATGTCGTCGATCACGGCCGCGCCCAATATGGTGGTCCCTTCGCGCGACTTTAATCTGCCCATTTCCTTCAACGCTTGAACGGAGATGCTCACGCTTGTAGCCGAGAGCAGCAGTCCAAGGAAGATAGACTCGGTCGGAGCCAGACCGATGGTCATACCGGCCAAATACCCCAGTGAAAAAGGTACAACGATGCCGCTAACCCCTACGAAGGCTGAAGCTTTCCCGGTACGCTTGAACTCTTCCGTGTCCGTTTCCAGCCCTGCAATGAACATCAGCAAGATAACGCCGATTTGACTGATTTCTTTCAAAATATCCGTGTTGGTGATAATCCCAAGCACGCTTGGTCCTAAGAAGATACCGATGAGAAGCTTGCCCAGCACGGAGGGTTGTCCCAGCTTGACGCTGAGGTCTCCGGCGATTTTGGAGGCAAGCAAGATGACGGCTAGTTGAAAAATAAGCATGATGATTCCACCTTTCATTTTTTATTCTTTGTGGAAGTACGAAAAAAATACAAAAAGAGCCTGTCAAACCATAGCCGCTAAAATGAACATAGCAAGGCCAGGGTGACAGACTCCTCCGAAAAACAATGTTAGATTTAATTGTTAAGGTAATACGTGCAAGGACTTGATACTTATACGCGGCTAAGATGTAAAGGTTTCATAACCGGGCCGTTAAATCAGGCTACAAACCATTATGCTATTGACCGGTTGCGACGAATTGTTCCACACGCGCCTTGATGGCATCGCGAACCTCACGAAATTTGGCCAGGATCTCTTCCTCGGTGCCCGTCGCTTTAGCCGGATCCTCGAAGCCCCAGTGCCATTTCACAACATGCTTATTCGAGATGACGGGACAATGCTCATCCGCATGTCCGCAAAGCGTAATGACATAATCGGCCTTGTTCAACAGCTCGGGATCGATCACATCGGAGGAGTTCCCGCTAATGTCGACGTTCACTTCCTTCATGACCTGTACCGCTCTCGGATTCAAGCCGTGTGCCTCCAAACCGGCGCTTTTCACCTCATAGTTGTGGCCGCCGAGCGCTTTCAGAAACCCGTCGGCCATTTGGCTGCGGCAAGAATTGCCTGTGCATAAGAAGTAAACCCGTTTTTTATCCATGATAGCTCTCCTTTTGAATTACATTTGAAGTTCAACCGAGTCTTACGAAATCACGCTTAGCCACAAATAAAGCCCTGTTAAGGTGATCAGCAAAGTGGGAACGGTCAGCAAGACGCCTATTTTAAAGTAATACCCCCATGTAATGGTGACCCCTTTCTTGGACAAAACATGGAGCCACAGCAGCGTTGCCAAAGATCCGATCGGTGTGATTTTCGGTCCAAGATCCGAACCGATGACATTCGCGTAGATCAGCGACTCCCGAATAACAGCGGTCGTATTCGTGCCCTGAATAGCCAACGCATCAATCATGACGGTAGGCATGTTGTTCATCATGGACGATAGCAGGGCGGCAATGAACCCCATTCCTATTGTAGAAGCAAACAGGCCTTGATCGGCAATCCTTTGTATAAGTCCACCCAATATATCCGTCAACCCGGCGTTTCGGAGTCCGTACACGACGACGTACATCCCTATCGAGAAAATGACGACCGCCCATGGCGCCTCTTTGACGATGCGTTTCGTTTCCATATGCGGACTTTTCCGCGCGGCCGCAATAAACGTAAGAGCGGCGGCCAGCGCAATAACCGAAACAGGCAAAGCGATGAACTCGCTTAGAAAATAGGCAGCCAGCAGCACCCCCAGGATCACCCATGATAATCGAAACAACCGGATATCTTTGATCGCCTCGTGAGGCTTCTTGATGTCCTCATAGCGATAGGCTTCGGGTATGCTTTTGCGGAAATACAGATACAGTACAAGCAGGCTGGCAAGCAGCGAAAAGAGGTTCGGTACGATCATCCGGCTCGCATATTCCGCAAAGCCGATTCCAAAATAATCGGCCGACACGATATTGACCAGGTTGCTGATGACAAGCGGCAACGAGGTTGTGTCCGCAATAAAGCCGCTGGCCATAATGAACGGCAGAACCTTGTTCTCTTCAAATTTCAACGCTCTCACCATAGCCAATACGATAGGCGTCATGATCAGAGCTGCGCCGTCATTGGCGAACAAAGCGGCAACCGCCGCACCCAACAACCCCATATAGACGAACATCAGAACGCCGTTGCCCCCGGCCAAACGGGCCATATGAAGCGCCGACCACTCGAAGAACCCAATATCGTCAAGTATAAGAGAGATGAGGATAATGGCCACGAAAGCTAAAGTGGCATTCCATACGATACCGGTAACGGTCCATACGTCAGTGATGGAAACTACACCGCATAGAAGCGCTGCAACAGCGCCGCCGCTTGCAGACCAGCCGATGCCTAGTTGTTTCGGCTGCCAAATGACAAAAATCAACGTAATGGTAAAAATCAATAATGCGGCGATGGCCATGAGTTCCTCCTGTTGGTTAACAAATCCCTTTTACTTGAAGCACTTTTTCTTTAAACGAAGGGAGATAGTTTAATGTCTCCTCCAAACACGGTTTGTCGCTCACGTTAAGAGCATAGTAAACCCATTGTCCTTTTCTGGTTTCCGTAACTAACCCCGCGGCTTTCAGCTTGCGCAGATGCTGACTTACGTTAGGCTGGGTCGACTGTAAAATTTCAACCAGGTCGCACACGCACATTTCCCGTTCTTTCAGGCATGCAAGAATGGTCAAGCGGGACTTGTCGCTAAGCATCTTATAATGTTCGGCCATGACCTCCAATTGCTCCACATTCATTCAACCTCCCTAAGCACGCTTTTGCTGCTCCTTAAATCATAGTATAAATATATAATCAATTACTTATATAATCAATGGCTTATATTTTAATTTTGTGTAAAGACACGGATGCGTACCGGCTACATGATTGGACTTCAAATGACTAAAGCTAAGGAGAGAACTTGATGAGTCATGAAACAGCTGAAGGAGGCGCTATGATTTTAAAGCCGGTCGTTCCATTCGAACCTATAAACACCGATAAACTTCCAGCAGGGGATCATTGGGTTGCGCAAGTAAAGTGGGACGGAGTTCGCATGTTATCCTACTTCGACGGATCGAACGTCCAATTGGTGAATCGGAAATTAAATAATCGTTCCCTGCAATATCCTGAGTTTTTGTCTCCCTCCCGGTACTGTACGGCTTCTTCGTTTATATTGGACGGCGAATTCATCGCATTTGACGATAACAAACCGTCGTTCCATGAGATTATGAAGCGCGATAGCTTGAGAAAAAAACAAAGTATAGAGCTCGCGGTCGCTCAAACCCCCGTCACGTATATGGTATTTGACATTTTGTTCTGCAATGGAGCATGGGTAACAGACCGAGCTCTTTCGGAGAGACAACAAATTTTACAAGACCTGATCATTTCGCAGCCCGACGTCCAGACCGTTCAAAACTTTACCGACGCCGAAGGATTGCTGGCCGTCATGATCGAGCATCAAATGGAAGGGGTCATCTGCAAGAAGCTGGACAGCTCCTACGCGATAAACGGGAAAGATAAGCGCTGGCAGAAGCGTAAAGTGTTTTGGGATCTTTTCGCGGTAGTGGCAGGCGTTACTTTCAGGGGGGATGTCGTTAACTCCTTGCTGCTTGGATTGTATGATCAGGAAGGAAAGCTGTACTACATCGGTCATGCAGGCACCGGTAAGGTCACCCATCGCGAGTGGCGTGAATTGACGCAAAGAGTGGCCCCTCTTGCTACTAGAGTTAAACCGTTTGCCAATGAGCCTGAGAGAAGCAAAGATGCTGTTTGGGTAACCCCGGAAATTGTCGTTAAAGTACAGTTTTTGGAGTGGACTCCGGGGCAAACGATGAGGCATCCGAGTATTCAGGCTTTTGTCGATATACCTCCAAATCAATGTACGATGAAGCAAATTGTACATAAATAAAACAGGGGGCTGCCGCACAAATAAACCTAGCCGAATCAGCCAGGTTTATATCATGCCGGAGACTTTCCGACAGTCTATCCGTTTACGACGGCACGGTTTCCTTGTCTTTGGCCTTGCCTTTTGTGCTTTTGGCTCTCGATTTCGGCTTGTCCGGTTTGGCGCGGTCTGCAGGTAGAGGCGTCGGCTCCGACGAGACAGGCTTGACCGCCTCCAGACTTGCTTGCAAGGCCGACATTAAGTCGATAACGTTCGTACGGTGCGGCTCCGGCGCCACGCTGATTTGCTGGCCCGACACCTTCTGTTCGATGGCCTGCAGCACGGCGGCCCGGTAATCGTCCTTATACTTCTCCGGCTCGAAGGGCGTGGAAAGCTGACTGATCAGCATCTTCGCCATGTCGAGCTCCTTGTCGTTGACGTTGCTTTGCTCCGGCAAATTCGGAACCTGATCCACAGATCGTATCTCATCGGGATAAAAGATCGTTTCCATCGCAATGCAGCGGTCGATAATACGGATAGCCGCCAAGCTGCTCTTCGATCGGATCGATACTTTCGCTATGCCGATTTTGCCGGTTTGCTTCATCGCTTCCAGCAGCAGACTGTAAGCGCCGGCCCCCGTTTCATTCGGCGCCAAGTAATACGTCTTCTGGAAATAAACCGGATCGATTTCCGACAAATCCACAAAGTCGAGAATTTTAATCTCTTTCGTCACCTCGCCGGTCAGCTTCTCCAGTTCGTCCTTCTCAAACAAGACGAAAGCGCCCGGCTCATACTCATATCCGCGCGAAATTTCTCCCCATTCGACTTCTCTCTCGCAGTGCTGGCATTTTCTCACGAAATTGAGCGGCGTGTTGCATGCGGTGTGAATCATTCTCATTGAGATGTCTTTATCTTCCGTGGCCGAGAACATCTTAACCGGCACATGCACAAGACCGAAGCTGATTGCGCCTTTCCATACGGTATGCATAAGCAAGCCTCCTTTGGACCGAAGTGCGGGCCCTTTTCCATAGTATGCGCAGAGAGGGCTCCACTCATTGAAGGTTTGGCTGGGAAGTTTTTTGCGGCTTCCGCCCGGCGAATGGACGAAAGCTTCGCCGGACAAGCTACCGTGTAAGGAGCTTGTCGGCTCTTTAGCGTATTTAAACGATAAGAGGAGGGTGAATACGGGTGAGCGAAGCGAACACATCCGGCGGTTTGGAAACAAACGATTCCACGCTTGAGGGAAGAGACTCGCATTTTATGGACATCGATCGGATGATCAACGAAGGTCTTGGTGGAGGCAACGTTACTCTGCACAACGGCCTGATCGACGATTCGACAACGGATACGATGGATCATCCCGACTCGGTGACCGGAGGTGAGGAACGATGAGAGTGCATCGGGCGCAAGAAATTTTGAACGCCGAGACGAAGATCGAGGTTGAATTCAACGGCGTTCCCGTCTGGATCGATAGCGTCGACCTGGAGCAGAAAACGGCCAAAGTGCACGCTGAAGATCAGCCGGCCGATGTGAAAGTCGTTCCGGTCGAAGCGCTGCAGGAGATCGAATAGAAGACGATCGAACGAAAGCCAGGCTTCCCGGCTTGCGCGAGCTTCCACGCCCGTGCGAGCCGGGAAGCTTTTGTGTTGCTACGAACCATTCGCAAGGTCTATAATGGGGTCATTACGTATTGCGGAGGCGGATATTTTTGGGAACGGTCGATGAATTTGCGCTGATCCGCTTGCTGACCGGCGGCAAGCAATCGACCGCCTTTCAGCGGGAGGGCGGAGTTGAGACCGGGATCGGTGATGATGCGGCGGTCGTGAATGTGAATCCGGGCACACAGTTGATTCTAACCTGTGACACGATGACGGAAGATATTCACTTCAAGCCTGTGACGATGCGATCCAGGGACATCGGGTTCAAAGCGATGGCTTCGGCGGTCAGCGACATTGCGGCGATGGGCGGCAAGCCCAGGTTCGCGCTGGTTGCACTCAGCTTGCCGAGGCAAACGCCTTTGGAACGGGTTCGCAGCTTATATGAAGGTTTGTATGATTGCGCCAACCGCTACGGCGTTCGCGTCGTTGGCGGAGACACGACCTCCTCGATCGGCGGCATGACCGTATCGGTGACGGTTATCGGCGAGACGGCCGCCGGTCAGGCGCTGCTTCGTTCGTCGGCGAAAGTGGGAGATGTTGTTTTCGCCACGGGGTACTTGGGGCGTTCCGCTGCAGGACTGGACTGGCTGTTGCAACGCAATCTGCCGCTTGAGCCCGAGGGAGCGGATGCCGAATCGCTCGCCTATGCGAAGCTGGTGGAGGCGCACTGCCGTCCGCTTCCGCAAATCGAAGCCGGGCTCGCGCTTCGCCAGTCCGGCCTGTGCCGCGCCCTTAACGACGTGAGCGATGGATTATCGAGCGAAGCATGGGAAATCGCTGAAGCATCGGGCGTGGGAATCGATTTGATCGAAGAGAGGATCCCGATTGCGGACGAGCTTTATACCTACGCGGCAGCCTCTGGCAAAGACCCGCTCGACTATGTGCTTTACGGAGGCGAAGATTACGAGCTGCTGGGCACCGCTCCCGCGGAGCATGCCTTGGAGCTGCAGATTGCGCTTGGCAAGGCGGGTGTTTCTCTTCACCTGATCGGTTACGTGAACGGCGAGCATTCAGGCGTACGTTTGATTCGCAGCGGCGGCGAAGTCATGCCGCTTGACAAGAAAGGGTATAATCATTTTAACGACGTCGGCGGAAAGGACGGGGTGTAACCATGTCCTCATATGTATTTATCGCACATGGGCTGGAGGATACCGTCAAGCTTGCGGCACGCTTGGCTTCGTTGTTTGTGCCGGGGACGGTTATCGCGCTTGACGGCGAACTCGGGGCGGGCAAGACGGCATTCTCTCAAGCCGTCGCGAAGGCGATCGGCGTGGAAGAAGTGGTCAACAGCCCCACGTTTACGATTATTAAAGAGTACGAGGGAACGAAGCTCCCTTTTTATCATATGGATGTGTACCGGTTGTCCTTGGAGGAAGCGGACGAGCTTGGGCTTGACGATTACTTCTACGGCGAAGGGATTACGCTGATCGAATGGGCTTCGCTTATCGAGGAGCTGCTTCCTCCCGAGCGTCTTTCGATTCAGTTGGAGCACGGGGAGAACCAGTCCCGCCGCTTTCGTATCGTCCCGAAAGGGGAGCCGTATCGGCAATGGTGCATACAGTTAAAGGAGAACGGATTGTTATTATGATGACAGCGGCGCGGCAATACGATGATGAACTATGGATGCTTTCGGTCGATACGTCCACGACGTCGATGACGACGGCGCTCTCGCGCGGCGGCGAATGGACCGGAGAACTTACCTCCTATGCGGAGCGGAACCATTCGTTATATTTGGTACCCACCCTGCAGAAGCTGATGGCTGAAGCCGGTATCCGGCCGAAGGAGCTGTCTGCCTTTGCGGTCGGCGTTGGTCCGGGCTCGTATACGGGCGTACGGATTGGCGTCACCGTGGCCAAAACGTTCGCATGGACGCATAACCTCGCTTTAATCGGGGTATCGACGCTTGAAGCGATGGCTCTGGGCGGCGCTTATATGACCGCGACGGGGGAGCAGGCGGATACCGGTGAAACAATAGTCGGTCAAGGAGGCCGGCTGGCGGCGATGGATGTCGTGTTGCAGCAGGCGAACGGGCAGCAGGAGAAGACCTGGGTCGTGCCGATGATCGAAGCCCGCAGAGGACAAGCTTTTGCTGCGGTTTACGAAGCTTCGCCCGCCGGCTGGCGTTGTGTCGTGCCGGACGGCATCCGGCTGATGGCGGCCTGGATGGACGATTTGCGCGTACAGGCGGAAGCGGATAAGCCGGTTCGAATTATTTTTACAGGCGAGGTCGGGCTGCATCGGGAGACGATTCAAGCGATGGCGAATCTTTGGAGCGGGTCTGTGCACACGACGGAGCATGGCTTGAGAGCCCGGTTCGTGGCGGAGCTCGGTCGTATGCGCTGGAAGCGGGGGGATTTGGAGCATGTTCATGCATTGGTTCCGAACTATACGCAATTGGCGGAAGCCGAGGCGAAACTTCTCGCCCAAGGGACCTAAGGGAGGCTTCGCGAAGATGAATGAGTTCCATCATACGGCGGAGGCCGATCACGATACAGTTCGATTTCGTGCAATGACCGAGGCGGACATTCCCGCTATTTGTGAAATTGAGCAGGAATCGTTCACGACGCCATGGACGGCAGGCGCTTTTCACAACGAATTGACCAACAATCAATTTGCCAAATATACCGTGCTGGAGTTCGACGGTGAGGTCGCCGGTTACGGCGGCATGTGGCTTATCATGGAAGAGGCGCATGTGACGAACATTGCGATTCGCCAAAAGTACCGCGGGCAAAAGCTCGGCGAACGTCTGCTGACGGAAATGCAGCAAACGGCCAGCTTATTCGGCGTGCAGCGCATGACGCTTGAGGTGCGGCCCTCCAATGAGATTGCCCGGCGGCTGTACGAAAAAAAAGGCTTTCGGTCGGTCGGTGTGCGCCGCGGTTATTACACGGACAACCAGGAAGACGCGATCATCATGTGGGCGGACTTGCCGAAGATCAGCCGGAAGGCTTAGGCTTAGCTCAATTTGCCGGAAAGCTTATCTCAGTTTGATAGAGGATTTGGATAGGAGCGATACGTCTGTGAATACGAAAGCAGGGGCAAGCCACGGGCCGGGGGAAAGGTCCGGCGGGGAGCCCGTCTATATACTGGCGGTGGAAACGAGCTGTGACGAAACTTCGGTAGCGATCGTGCGAGACGGCCAAGAGATTTTGTCCAACGTCGTGTCCAGCCAAGTGGCCACGCATGAGCGGTTTGGCGGCGTAGTGCCGGAGGTAGCCTCCCGTAAGCACGTGGAAACGATCACCTGTATCATCGAGGAAGCGATCGAACAATCGGGGGTGTCTCCGGCTGCGCTCTCCGCGGTTGCGGTCACGCAGGGCCCGGGTCTCGTCGGCTCGCTGCTGGTCGGTATGGTAGCCGCCAAGACATTAGCGCTCGCATTGGAGCTGCCGCTCATTGGCGTGCATCATATTGCGGGGCATATTTATGCGAATCAGCTTGTTCATGAGCTCGCGTATCCGTTCGTCGCGCTCGTGGTTTCGGGCGGGCATACCGAGCTTGTATACGTCGAATCCGAAGGCGTCTTCCGCATTATCGGACAGACCCGTGACGACGCGGCCGGCGAGGCCTACGACAAAGTGGCCCGAGCCTTGAAGCTGCCGTATCCGGGCGGCCCGCACATTGACCGGCTTGCGCATGAAACCGGGGAAGGGGTGACGCTTCCCCGGGCCTGGCTGGAGCCGGATTCTTACGACTTCAGCTTCAGCGGGCTGAAGTCGGCGGTATTGGCCGCGTTGAATACCGCGGCGATGAAAGGGCAGCCACTGGCGCCGGAGGCCGTGGCCAAGGGATTCCAGGACTCGGTCATCGATGTCCTGGTGGAGAAGGCACTTCGCGCCGTGAAGGCTTACGGCGCGAAGCAGCTGCTGTTGGCGGGCGGGGTTGCCGCCAACAAAGGGCTGCGCGCCGCCTTGGAGGCGCGCTGTGCACAGGCGGGCGTGCCGCTGCTGGCGCCGCCGCTGAGCCTGTGCACGGATAACGCGGCGATGATTGCCGCCGCGGCGTTCTTGAAATATCGGCGCGGTCAGTTCGCGCCGCTGGAGTTGAAAGCCGAGCCGCTGCTGAAGCTGGAGGCCTGGTCGGTATAAGGCGCAGCCGTCCGTTCTTTGAGAGAGCGGGCGGCTTTTTATGTCTGGCAGGAATTACCTCGAACTTTTCGGTTGCTTTTCATTCTTAGTTTTGGTATATTACTTTTTGCCGCTTCTGAGGCAGGCACGATTGGCTGCATTCGTTACAAGAAACTTTTAAAAAAAGACTTGCAATTTACGAATCGATCGTGTTAATATATGAAAGCTGCTTCGAGAGGTTGATTGAACCGACCGGAACAGTGGGATTATGAATAGTAGATTG